>JAXDJK010000154.1:0-6374 GCA_034665665.1 Acidobacteriota bacterium | reverse complement strand
CTGCAGGTTGAAGTCGAACCACCAGCGCGGGTACTTCTGACGAAACAGGATCATCAGTAGAGGCCCGAAGAACAGCAGGCCACCAGCCGCCGCTGCGGCTTCTTTTCCATTGTCGGAGGTCCACTCCCAGGTTCCGCCGCTTACAGTCCCCAGCACGACCAAGATCGGCAAGGCTGCGAACAGACGAAAGAACGTTGTCAACCGGTTGAGGCTCTGCTCCGGATAGTCGATCGACAAGCGGCTCGGTTGGGCGGCGGGCTCTCGATGCATAGGGTCCTCCCTCTATTTGCGTAGTCGTCAGTACTCGGTCAGTCCGCGGCCCGCAGGGCGATGGCAGGTCGGATCTTTGCTGCCCGTGACGCGGGCCCCAGGGTTGCCGCCAGCGATGCCACAAGCGGGAGAGCCAGGATCAGGCTCAATCCGAGCCAAGGCACGATGAAAGCTATCGGCTCGTCACCGAACGACTCGTTCCCCATCAGCAGCTGCTTGGTTGTGATGAGTCCCAGCACCGCACCGATCAGCGTCCCTTGCACGGCAATAAGGCCAGCTTCCGAAAGCATCGCGGTGCGAACGAGTCCTTTTTGGGATCCCATAGCCCGGAGCATCCCTATCTCCTTGCGACGCTCGCGGACCGAGCGAACCATCACCACACCGAGACCCGCGATCCCTACGAGAAGACCGAAGCCGAGGAAGCCCTGCATGATTGCCAAGAACCCCAACAGCTGGCCCTGGCCTTCGGTGCCGATCTCGGTAAAGGTGCGCGCGTCGGCGCCCTGGGCGAGGAAATCCGAGTTCAGCGCGGTAGCCACAACACTGGCATCGGCATCATCGGTTACCGCGACATAGGACCGAGTGACAACGTTCTCCGCGCCGAACAGCGTCGTGGTCAGCTCCCGGCTGACAAGGGCTCCGTTGTCGAGCCAATCCGTCTCGCCCAGGGCGGCGATGGTCAATTGGTGGGGGTTCCCACTACCCGGCTCGATGACGGTGAACTTGTCGCCCGTCGCGAACGCCGCTACATCCATCCCAGCAACGAGGAAGTTCTCCGGCACGATTGCGAGCGAGGGGTCGTCGAGCACTGCCTGGTAGACCTCGGCATCACTCCCGTAGGACGCGTCTCTGGTGAACAATCCCGGCGTCCCCTGTGCGAGCAGATCCGCATCGAACCCGGTGATGGGCCCGGATCGAGGAGCCTCCAAGTGTGGCGCTTCGAAGTTCGCAACGTCTCGAGAGAGGCCGGCCACGGCGACGACATCATCGCGGGCTGCTAGAGCACCGACGTCGATGGGGTTGGCCGGATTCGAATCCAGCACGATGTCGTAGTTGGCGGCGATCTTGTCCACGGTCTGACCGGTGGCGTTGCCGAACGAGGCTGAGAACGACGTGAGGATGGTCACGGTGAAGATGACCAAGGAGAACATCCCTAGCAGCATCGAAGTGCGGAACCTGCGGGCGAGCGGATACGCGAGTCCCAAGCGTGGCGCGAGGCCGCGCCCACCCCTGCTTAGAAGTTCGATCGTGAAGGTCCAAACACGGTCCAGACTGACGGCCAAGGACACCGCGCCTGCCGTCAATACGACGCCACGCAGGACGAAGACGATGATCTCCGCGTCACCCATGATCTCCGGGAACAAGGGGTCCACTCCCAGTCCCCACGCGAGCACGGTCCCTGCGGCGAGTTGGCGAGCGCAGCGCTCGGGCAGGAGTTTGCGCAACAAGGGCGAGGCAGAGAATGCCGCTATGGGGATACCCAGCATCAACGAGATCGCGCTCTCGTCGGCGTAACCGGCAGTGCTGATACCTGCACCGAGAACGACGCCTAAGGCGGCGAGCGCAAGGGTGCGCTTGCGGATCTTGACCACCTTCGGTTCGGGTAGGTCCCTGATGGCTCGGATGATGTTGATTCTCGCGATGCGGATGCTGGTCACCCAGATGGTGACGAGCGAGATAACCAGACCCGTGGTGGCGCCGATCGCGAGGCTCAAGGGTTTGATCACGAATGGCGTACCAGACCCTTGTTCGGTCGAACCGAAGATGGAACCGGCTACGAGCGCGATGAGCCAGCCGATGCCGATGCCGGCCACCGCACCTAAGGCGGATGCAGCAATCGCGTACACCGCCCCTTCGACCGCAAACAAACGCGTGAGACGCCGACGGGTGTATCCAACCGCGCGCAGCGTCCCCAGCTCGGTCTTCCGCTCCTCGGCGAGCATGACGAAGAGGTTGATCAGGAGCAGGATCCCTGCCAGCACACTGAACGCACCGAGCGTGCTGAACAAGTTGCTGAGACCTGCCCCCTGGCTCTTCGCGTTGTCCAGGACCGCGGCCTTGGATGCCTCGATCTCAACACCTGGGAGGCTGGCGAATGCAGCACCTAGGTCCGCGACGGCTGCATCCGAGATCTCACGGGTGTCCAACACGCCACCATCAAGGGAGACCAGCAGCTGGTCGCGAGGGGCGGCCCCCACGAGTGTGGTCGATGCGAACAGATCCTCGATGGTTCCGGGACTGACGATGGCTCCGCCGTAACCTGCCAAGCCGACCTCGTCGAGCACATCACTGACCAGAAGATCTACCCGCGAGCCGTACGCGTGGAGAATGACCGACTCGCCGGCCGCTACTTCCAGTTCGCCTGCCGTGCGTGAGTTCAACAGGACTTCCCCAGGCGCGAGACCGCCTGTCTCGGTGAGGCCGGTGATCTGGGGATTTGAGCCGAACTCGCGCGCGGCAGAGAGATCGAACTCCACGATACGCACCTGCGGTATCGCTGCATCATGGCCGGGTGCCTCCAAGGTTCCCGTGCTTGTCGTTGTTGCCAACAGGCCATCGATAGCTTGGATGTCGGTCGCTTGGGCTTGTGCCATGACTTTGCCGATGTCCGCTTGCCTGGAGGCGGTCACGGTGATGTCGACGGGGCCGTACTCGGTTCGGGCCGTGTCGGCAAAGGAGGCTTCGATGACGTCGCCAACTACCAAGGAAGAAGTGATGATGGCGGTTCCGAGCAACGCTCCCGCGACAACCAAGATGGCCTCAGCGCGGCGGCGACTGATGTTGCGGATGGCCATGGTAAACAGCGTTCGCTGACGCAGGGCTGCCACGATGAGCGGGAGCAGAAGAAGGAGTGCGACTGTTCCCAAGACAACGATGACGTTCATGCCGTCACCGGGGTGGCGGTAGCTAGCATTCGGTTCCCAGAGACAACGTCGGGCGTGGCGAGTTCGTCGCCGTCCTGCACGATCAGACCATCGGACACCTGCACGAGGCGGCGGCCGGATCGACCCAGCACCTCATCATGGGTGACGACGACGAGAGTCTGACCGGCGGCGTTCACTTCGCGGAGCAGCTCCACGATTCCTCCTGCGGTCTTGCTGTCCAGGGCTCCGGTGGGCTCGTCCGCCCAGACGAGTGCGGGTTCCGCCACCAGGGCGCGGGCCACAGCGACACGCTGCTGCTCGCCCCCGGACAGCTCGCCTGGTCGGTGGTTGGCGCGACCGGCCAAACCCACTCGGGCCAGCATCTCGCGTGCACGTTCGCGGGCGATCTTCGGCGCCACATTCGTGACCAGCAGTGGCAACTCGACGTTTTCCGCCGCGGACAGGACCGGGATCAGGTTGAAGGACTGGAATATGAAGCCCATGCGGTTGGCGCGCTGACGGGTCCGGTCACCGTCCGACATCGCGAACAAGTTTTCGCCGTCCATGGTCACCGTGCCGGCATCGATGTCATCCAGTCCCGACAGACAGTTGAGGAGGGTGGTCTTGCCGTTGCCAGAAGGACCCATGACCATGACAAGTTCGCCCTGCCTGATGTCGAGATCGATGCCCCGGAGAGCGGGAACCTCGTGGGTACCCGTTCGATAGGTCTTGACCACACCGCGTGCACTGAGGATCGGATCGATTGCAGTCGCGCTCATGTTTGCCTCCTGGTCGATTGACAACATGGCCTCACCATGACGGGGGGGCTGCCTGGACGCATCGGCCGACGGGTTCGAGCTGTGCCGCACCTGGGAACTAGGCGGATCTCACACTTTCGGCCGATCGACATAGCGGCAAACTTCTCTAGGCTGACGTGATGGTGCAGAACGCCCTGCGAGCCCTATGGGCCGAACCCCGTCCCCCGGGAGCGCCGGCGCGTGTCTGGCGCGACTGGGTTCTTGTTGGGGGGCTACTGGCTTGGTCGGTGTTCGAAGTCCTGCTCCGCGAGGACGGCACGTATTTCAAGTACGGCCCTGAGACCGACCTGGTATGGCGCCCAGTAGCGGTCGTCGTCACCGTCGCAGTGCTGCTCCAGCTGCTGTGGCGACGCACTCATCCCTTCGCCGCGGCCATGGCCGCGTTCGGCATTTTCTTGGCGTTCGACGTGGCGAGGATCTTCGCCGGCGTCGAGGAGGGGCTGTTGTGGAGCGTCGCGGGCATCCTCGTCCTGCCGTACTCGTTGTTCCGCTGGGGTGCGGGCCGCGAGGCCGGGATCGGGCTCGGGGTCATCCTGGTCTGGCTGGTCGTCACCCACATCGCGGAACCGGTCGACGTGGGGGAGATGGTGGCCGGGTACGGGTTCTTCCTGTTCTCCGCCGCGCTCGGCGCATCGATCCGCTTCCACGCGAAGTCGCGAACCCGTGACATCGAGCAGGCGAAGCTTCGCCAGCGCAACCAGCTCGCCCGGGAGCTTCACGACACGGTGGGCCATCACGTCTCGGCCATCGCCATACAGGCCCAAGCCGGTCGCGCGCTGACGGCCTCGGATCCCGACCGCGCGTTGAAGACGCTCACCACCATCGAGGAAGCGGCCTCGCGGGCACTTGCGGAGATGCGCGCCATGGTGAGCCTCTTGCGAGAGGGAACGGTGGCGGATCTCGCTCCACAACCGCGTTTGGCCGATCTTGAACATCTGGCCCGCGAGGCCGTGGGTCCGCCGAGGGTCGATGTACAGGTGTCGGGTGAACTTGATGACCTCAATCCGGCCGTGGAGGCGGCTCTGTATCGGATCGCTCAAGAGGCGGTCACCAATGCTGGCCGCCATGCACGCGGGGCGACGTCGATCGGCATCGAGGTCGTAGGTGACGGTAAGGAGGTCCACCTGATCGTCCGCGATGATGGCCACCTCGTCCCGGCAGCTCAGGCTTCGTCGGGCTACGGCCTGGTGGGCATGGCGGAACGCGCCACGCTGCTCGGCGGCACGCTTCGGGCCGGGCCGTCCTCAGGGAGGGGCTGGACGGTCGAGGCCGTGTTGCCTAAAGGAGGCGCAAAGGCATGACCATCCGAGTCCTCATTGCGGACGACCAAGACATCGTGCGGGCGGGGTTGACCATGATCCTCGAGGCGCAGTCGGACATCGACGTCGTGGGCGAGGCGGCGAACGGCAGGGAAGCAGTGACACTCGCGCGTGGGCTCCGCCCCGACGTCTGTCTGTTCGATATACGCATGCCCCAGATGGACGGCATCGAAGCGACCCGCCAGATCGCCGGGCCTGACGTGGCCGACCCGCTGGCGGTCGTCGTGATCACGACCTTCGACCTTGACGAGTACGTGTACGGCGCGTTGAAGGCCGGCGCCCGCGGGTTCCTGCTCAAGGACGCCGGGCCCGATCTGCTCACGCAGGCGATCCATGCCGCCGCTGAGGGAGATGCACTCATCGCTCCGAGCATCACCGCGCGGCTTCTAGCTACTTTCGTTGGTTCGGGTGGGGGTGAGACGCCGGCTCAACCGATCGAGCCGCTTACGAGTCGAGAAGAAGAGATCTTGCTAGCAGTTGCCCGCGGCTGGACCAACCAGGAGATCGCGGAACAGATGCACATCAGCATCAGCACCGTCAAGACTCACATCGCGAGTCTCATGAGCAAGCTCAACGCTCGCAATCGGGTTGAGATCGCAATGTGGACCTATGAGACCGGCCGCATCAAGCCTTGACCTACTGAAAACGTTTGCCATTCTGCTGCCATTCCTTATTTGGTGAAGGGGGGGATGAGGCGGGACGGGACGTGCGTCAACTTTGGTTTCCCAGGCGGGGAGGGACGGATCATCGTCATGGTGGGAAACTGATTTCCGGTCTTGAAAACCGTTGTCCGCAAGGACTTGTGGGTTCGAGTCCCACGCCCTCCGCGTGAATTGGCTACCTTCTGGGCTCGTAGCGCATCGCCACCGCTCCCGAGCCGAACTCCAGCCGGCTCACCAGCTTCAAGTCGAGCGGCTTCGATAGCCCTTCGAACAACGTCGGACCATGGCCCGCGACCGTCGGATGCACAACGAACTCGTATTCATCGATCAATCCCAGCTCCGTCAAAGCCAGCGGGAGCTTCACGCCTCCCACGAACAGACCCTCACTCGACTCCCGTTTCAGCTGCCGAACGGCCTCGCCCAGATCACCGCGTACGAGCT
>JAXDJK010000153.1:0-3980 GCA_034665665.1 Acidobacteriota bacterium | reverse complement strand
GCGGTTCGTGCGGTACAGCGGGACGTAGTTGGTGACCGGTTCGGGAGTGATGACCACGCCGGCGGCGTGCATGCCGGCGTGCCGGGAAAGGCCTTCCAGCTTCTCGCCGATCTCGATGATCTTCCGGACTTCTTCGTCGTTCTTGATGGCTTCGGCCAGCTGCGGCGAGTCTTTCTTCGCGTCCGTCAGCGTGACGCCGGGGCCGCCCGGGATCATCTTCGAGATCTTGTCGACGAAGGCGTACGGGTGGCCCATGACCCGCCCGACGTCGCGCACGACCGACTTGGCGGCCATGGTCCCGAAGGTGATGATCTGGGCGACGTTTTCTTTGCCGTACTTGTCGCGGACGTATTCGATGACCTCTCCGCGCCGGTTCATGCAGAAGTCGAGGTCGATGTCGGGCAGCGAGATGCGCTCGGGATTGAGGAAGCGCTCGAAGAGAAGGTCGTACTCGAGCGGGTCGACGTCCGTGATGCCGAGCGAGTACGCCACCAGCGAGCCCGCCGCCGAGCCGCGGCCCGGACCGACCGGGATGCCGTGGTCGCGCGCGTATTTGATGAAGTCCCAGACCACCAGGAAGTAGCCGGGGAACTCCATCCCCTTGATGATCTCGATCTCGCGCTCGAGCCGGTCAAAGTACGCGGCCGGCTCGTGCTTCTTGCGCTTGGCGGCGAAGAGGTGGGCCATGGCGGCCATGCGTTTGTCGAGGCCTGCCCGCGCCACTTTCGCGAAGTGGTCGGCCAGCGTCGTGCCCTCGGGGACGGGGAACTTGGGGAGGTGGTGGCCCTTCACATCGAGCGAGAGGTTGATCCGCTCGGCGATGCGCATGGTGTTGGCGTAGGCTTCGGGATAGTCGGCGAAGACGCGCCGCATCTCGTCCGGACCCTTCACGTAGAAGTCGTCCGAGTAGAACTTCATCCGCTTCTCGTCACTGAGGGTCTTGCCGGTGCCGATGCAGAGCAGGACTTCGTGCGCGAAGGCGTCGGATTTGTCGAGGTAATGCGAGTCGTTGGTGCCGATCAGCTGCAGACCGACCTCGTCTCCGAGCTTGGCCATCATCGGCAGGATCTTCTGCTGGTCGGGGATGCCGTGGTCCTGGATCTCGAGAAAGAAGTTGTCCGGCCCGAGGATGTCGCGGTACGCGAGGGCCGCATCCTTGGCCTTCTGCCAGTTGCCGCCGGCCAGGCTCTGCGAGACTTCTCCCTTGAGGCAGGAGGAGAGGACGATCAGTCCCTCCTTGTGCTCGCGCAGGAGCTCTTTGTCGATGCGCGGCTTGTAGTAGAAGCCTTCGGTGTAGCCGGCGGAGACGAGCTTGACGAGGTTCTTGTAGCCGGCGTCGTTCTGGGCCAGGACGATGAGGTGATTGTTCGCGCCGGCATCGGCCTGGCCGTCTTCAACGCCTGCCTTGTCGAAGCGGGAGCCGTAGGCGACGTACATCTCGCAGCCGATGATCGGCTTGACCCCCTCCTTCTTCATGGCGTTGTAGAACTCGACCGCCCCGAACATGTTGCCGTGGTCGGTGATGGCGCAGGCCGGCATGCCCAGCTTGGCCACGCGCTTCGCGAGCTCTTCCGGCCGTGACGCGCCGTCGAGGAGGGAGTATTCAGTATGTAGGTGGAGGTGAACGAAGGACATGAGGTCTGGGGGGCATTCTATCAACCAGAGGCAGTTCCTCGGGTTCCTCGGAGTTCCTCGGAGGGGACCGAGGAACCGAGGAACT
This sequence comes from Acidobacteriota bacterium, assembly GCA_034665665.1. GTDB lineage: Bacteria > Acidobacteriota > Thermoanaerobaculia > Gp7-AA8 > Gp7-AA8 > DASWOB01. The sequence continues at coordinate 2,260 of JAXDJK010000153.1, read as the reverse complement.
CCGAGGAACTCCGAGGAACCGCTCAATCAGTGCACGTGCGAAACCCACCCGTCGCCGGTGATGTTGTCGGTCGAGGCGGCGTAAGCCGTCCACCAGTTGAAGTTGCTGCTCGCGCTGGAGACCCGGATGTAAAAGTCGCCCCAGTTGCCCGCGGGCGCCGGGACCTGCTCCATCGAAAAGGGCTGCACGAGCTGCGTGAGCGAGGTGTTCCCGCCCGTGCCGACGATGTTGACGGTGTAGGTATTCGGCGTGTCCCAGATATTCACGAAGCCGAGGTTGGTGCGGTACTGCGTGTCCTGCCGGAGGCCGTAGCCGAACGAGGTGGCCAGGCTGTCCTCCAGCTCCACGGAGGTGAACTCCTGCGAGACCGTGCCGGTGGAATTCGGCTGCGGCGTCCAGATGCGGGAGAAGCCGTCGAGCTCCGCGTTCTCGTCGATGGCACCGCCGCTGGTCCGGCCGACGATCAGGATCGCGCCGAGGCCGCTCTTCCCGAGACGGTTGCCGACGAAATCGCGCTCGATGATGGTCGTATTCGCGGGAATCGTGAAGCTCTGCGCGCTGGCGTTGCCGTTGTTCACGCCGCGCGCGATCCAGAGCACGCTGATGATCTGTTCGGCCGAACGGCGGTTGGCGATGGTCACGTCGGAGCGGAAGAACGTGCCGTTGTTCCCCTGCACGCTGCCGGCCGCCGGGATCAGGAACGCAAAGTCTTCCCAGTCCACGGCGATGACGTTGGCGTGATGCCGGTCGCGCAGCTCGCGGACCCGCTCCATTACCCCGGCGACGGTCTCGCCCGTCGATGCAAGCTCCTGCAACTTCGGCAGATCCGCCGCGAAGACCGGCGCACCGAGACACACGGCGAGGACAACGGTACTGATGACGCGTTTGAACATGGACCCTCCCTGACTCGTTTGTGGAGTAGTTTAGCCCGGTAGAAGCTCGCGGCGAACGGTGGCGTTGCGGACCAGCCAGCGGCCGTCGAAGGTCATGCCGAGCGCGTGATTGCCACGCGTGGCGTAGATGTGCAGGTGCGGCTCGGTGGAGTTGCCGGAGTTGCCGGCGCGGCCCAGCGGCGCGCCGCGACCCACGGCCGCTCCGGCCTTGACCGCCACGCTCCCCCGCTGCAGGTGCTCGAGGTGCACTTCCGCATCGCCGCAGCGCAGCACCACCTGATTGCCGCCGGCGCTCTTCTCGTCCCGCGCGGGGGGGACGTTGTCCGCCAGGCCGTCAATCGCAACGATCACCGTCCCCGCGCAGGGGCTGACCACGGCACTGCCGTAGACGGCGTACTTTTCCAGCGCCGAGGGCGCAAACCCGCGCGCGCGCAGGCCGGCCGCGTTCAGCTTCGTGAAATCGACGGCAAGACCCTGCGTCGGATGGCCGGCGTAGACATTCGCCGCCGGCGTGCTCCCGCCGTGCGCCACCAGGAACGTCCCTCCGCGGAGCGGCATGGTCAGCTCGATCGTCGGCCCCTCGACCGATCGCGCCGCCAGCGCCCCCGCGCCCACGGAACCAAAGAACAGCCCGATCGCGATCTTCCCGATCATCCGGAACGGACTCTCCTGCCCCGCCTCCGGATCGGCCGGCCGACGGATGGAGACGACCGTCGCAATCACGAACAGCAACGCCAGCGCCCACCGCAACGGCACCCCCAGCAACCCCCACGGCGCCGCAAAGAAGCTGAACGCCGTCAGCCCCCCCGCGAGGATCAACGTCGCCACCCACCCCGCCCGCGGCACCCCCCGCCGCCGCCCAAGCAGCGCAATGCCGATCAACGGAAGCAGCACGGAGGAGAAAAAGAGATTCCAGAGAGCCATCAGGTTATCGCCCGCAGTCTATCGCGCGCCGCCTGGGGCCGTCGGGGTCAGACCTTCGGTCTTCGTTATGCCGCGCTCGACGCAACGTATGCCTCCCGAGGCGTAAGTCACGCTTCGCGAGGCGTAAGCCACGTCTCGCGAGGCATCACCCGCGCTTCGCGAAGGCGTCACTCACGGTCGCGAGGCGTCACCCGCGCTTCGCGAGGCGTCACTCGCGCCTCGTGAGGCGTCACTCGCGTTTCGCGAGGCGTCACCCACGCCTCGTGAGGCGTCACTCACGCTTCGTGAGGCGTCACTCGCGCTTCGTGCGTCAGCCCGTCCGTCGCGGAGCGGTGGGGGTCAGACCTTCGATTTTCGGGCCGGGTGGTGGTGGGGCAGGACCTGGTGCGGGTTAGTCCCTCACGCACCGCGCACGAGGTTTGTCATCCCGAGCGTCGAGCGAG
>JAXDJK010000152.1:0-4450 GCA_034665665.1 Acidobacteriota bacterium | reverse complement strand
TACATCGAAGAGATCCCGAGCGGCGTCCGGACGATCGTCGGCGTCAGCACGGCCACCACGGCCTTCGTCGGCCGGGCCCTCATGGGGCCGGTCGATACACCGACCGTCATCGGCAGCTTCACCCAGTTCGCTCGCCTCTTCGGCGGGCTGTGGGTGAAGAGCAGCATGAGCTTCGCCGTGCAGCAGTACTTTGCGAACGGCGGCGGCCAGGCGGTGATCGTGCGGGTCTTCCGCACCGGCAATGCCGATACGCCGGATGAGCGTGCGGTGCGCTGGACGCTGCCCGGCACGGGCGATCAGCTCGGCCTGAAGGCGTCGAGCCCGGGTTCGTGGGCGAAAGAGCTGCTCGTGCACGTCGACCACGACACCAAGGCGGCGGGGCTGGTCAACATCAGCGTGCACAAGCCCAACGAGCCGCCGCTGGAGGTCCTCCGCAATCTCTCGCTGGATGCGACCTCGCCATCGTTCATCGGCAAGACGTTCGGCCGTCTGTCGCAGTTCCTGCGGATTGATGGCACGGTGCCAGCGGGTTTGACGGATGTCTCCGATACCCCCGTCGACCAGGCCCCCGATCCGCTGCCGGCCGATCTCGATGGCGTCGACCTCCTGGCCACCTCCCTCGTGCCGACCACGGACACTGACCGCACCGGGATCTACGCGCTCGACACGGCCGACATCTTCAACCTGCTCTGCCTTCCGCCGCCTACTCCGGATGGGGACCTCAATGGCCCCGCGTGGCAGACCGCGGCGGATTACTGCGCGAAACGCCGGGCCATGCTCATCATCGACGGCCCGCGGCTGACCATCACTCCGGCGCAGGCCATCAGCGACCTGCCGACGCTGGTCACGAACAACAGCAAGAACGCGGCGGTCTTCTACCCCCGCATCCTCATGCAGAACCCCCTCAATCCGGACGTGATCGACGAGTACCCGCCGGGCGGCGCGGTGGCGGGCGTGTTCTCGCGCATCGACGTGCAGCGCGGCGTCTGGAAAGCGCCGGCCGGCACGGAGGCGACGCTGGGCGGCGTCCAGGGCCTGGGCTATCCGCTCACGGACGAGGAGAACGGCCGCCTGAATCCCCTGGCCATCAACTGCCTGCGCACCTTCCCCTTCATCGGCTCCGTGGTCTGGGGCTCGCGGACGATGGACGGCAAGGACGCCAACGGCAGCGAGTGGAAGTACATCCCGGTGCGGCGCACGGCGCTGTTCATCGAGGAGAGCCTGTACCGCGGCCTGAAGTGGGTGGTGTTCGAGCCGAATGACGAGCCGCTCTGGGCGCAGATCCGCCTGAACGTCGGGTCGTTCATGCACGACCTCTTCCGCCAAGGGGCCTTCCAGGGCGCCTCGCCGCGCGACGCCTATTTCGTGAAGTGCGACCACGATACGACCACGCAAAGCGACATCAACCTCGGCATCGTGAACGTGCTGGTCGGCTTCGCACCCCTCAAGCCGGCGGAGTTCGTGATCATCAAGATCCAGCAGATCGCCGGCCAGGTCGACGTGTAACGGGGAGAAGAGAGAGACATGCCGCCATTCACCGTCAACACTGCCCGTTTCGATCCGTACAAGAACTTCAAGTTCCGCGTGGTCATGGACAACAAGGCCGTGGCCGGGGTGAGCAAGATCACCGGGCTCAAACGGACCACCGAGGTGGTCAAGCACCGGGAGGGGGCCGACCCGAGCTCCAGCCGCAAGTCGCCGGGGCGCACGGAGTACGAGGCCATCACGCTGGAGCGCGGGGTCACGCACGACAAGGATTTCGCGGCGTGGGCGGAGAAGGTCTGGAGCGTCCAGACGCTGCCCGGCGCGGAGGTCTCGCTGAAGGACTTCCGCAAGAACCTGCGCATCGAGCTGTTCAACGAATCCGGTCAGCTGGTGCTCGCATACAACGTGTTCCGCTGCTGGGTGTCGGAGTATCAGGCGCTGCCGGACCTGGACGCGAATGCGAACGCCATCGCTCTCGAGCATCTGAAGATCGAGAACGAAGGGTGGGCGCTGGACGCGGGTGTGGTGGAGCCGTCCGAGCCGTCGCTACCATAAACCTGAGGGCTAACTAACGTTGATCGGCGACCGCGAGCTGCTGTCGGTGTGGGACGCGGCGCAGGAGACGCATCCTGCGGCGCGGCCGCTGTTGCTGCTGCGCGCAGCCGGCGCCGCCGAGGGAGCGGAGACGCTGCCCATCCCCGCGCGCGACCGGCTGCTGATTGCGCTGCGGGCGCGCTGGTTCGGGTCGTCGTACGAGAGCGTGGTCACGTGCGAGGCATGCGGCGCGGGGATCGAGCTGACGTTCGATGGCGGCGCCATGGCGGGGGACGAGGGGCAGTTCCTCGGTGTTCCACGGGTTACTCGGAGTTACTCGGACGAAGGCCACGATCCCGCCGAGGAACTCCGAGGAACTCCGAGGAACTGCCTCGCTCCGTCCGCGTCGGAGATGCCGAGGTCGCGTACCGCCTGCCGCATACCAACGACCTGCTGGCCATCGCCTCCTGCGCGACGGAGGACGAGGCGCGGCGGGTGCTGGTGGCGCGGTGCACGCTTCATCACGCGCCTACGGCGGAGATGCTGGATGCCGTGGCGGAGGCGCTGGAAGGCGAGGACGATTTACGGCTGGCGGTGACGTGTCCGGACTGCGGCGCGGCGTGGGACGTGGCCTTCGATCCGGGTGCGTACCTGTGGCACGAGGTGGACGCGGCGGCCATCCGGGTGTTGCGGGAAGTGGACGCGCTGGCGTCGGCGTACGGCTGGAGCGAGGAGCAGATCCTGGCGCTCTCGCCGCGGCGCCGGGCGGTGTATCTGCGGATGGTGACGCGATGAGCGGCTTTCTCGGCCGGATGGTGGCGCGGGCGCGCACGCCAGATCGTGCCCTGCGGCCGCGCGTGCATTCGGTGTACGAGGCGGTGCCGCAGACGACGTTCGACGAGGTGATGTGGGACCCGCCGGCTCGCGAGGTGCGCGCGGAGAACACATTCGCGGCTGGCGAGAGGGTGATTGCGTCCGTGGCACTGCCGCCCGTATCCGGTGGTGTCCTGCCCGCTGCGCATCGTCAGAGCGATCCGATCGAACCGCCGCGCATCACGCCGTCATCGCGCGTCGAGCCCCGCGGAATCGACGTGCCGCACGCGGAACAGGAGGCACACGGCGAAATGCCGCAGCACTCCGCTGAGGCGACAGCGCCCGCTCCCCCGCCCACGATCATCGAGCGCGACGTGCTGCTTCCACCGGAAGTCCGCACCCTGGTGCGCACCCGCCGCGGCGCCGATCGCATCGAACGGCTGCGCATGCGCAGCGAGCGCACCACCATCGAGCGCGAGTTCATCAGCGAGGGGCCGGTGGAGATCACCATCGGGCGCATCGACGTGCGGGCCGTGATCGACACCGCCCGCGAGGCGCCGCGCGCGACCTGTGAGCCTGCACCGACGATGTCGCTGCGCGATTACCTGGCCCAGCGCGACGCGAGGCGGCGTCGGTGAGCAACTACAAAGCGATCGCCACCGTCACCGAGGCGCTGCGCATCACGCTCAACGCCGCGCTGCAGGACGAGATGGGCGCGGGCGTGACCGCCACCGCCACCCGGCCTGATCAGGCGGGCACGGGCGCATCCGCCAACATCTATCTCTATCAGGTCACGCCGAACGCATCGCTCCGCAATGCCGACCTGCCCACCCGCGACAGCGCGGGCGTGCTGAAACAGCGCCCCCGCGCGGCGCTCGACCTGCACTACCTCCTGTCGGTTTACGGCAAGGAGACGGACCACGAGCCGCAGCGGATCCTCGGCATCGTCGTGCGCACGATGCATACGACGCCGCTGCTGTCCGCGACGGCCATCAAGGACGCAATCGGACCGCTGCCGGCCGACCCGCTGTTCGGCTCGGACCTCGGCGACGCGGCGGAGCACGTGCGCTTCACGCCGCAGCCGCTCTCGCTCGACGATCAGTCCAAGCTCTGGTCGGTCTTCTTCCAGACCAAGTACGCGCTGTCGGTGGCCTACGTGGCCTCGGTGGTGTTCATCGAGCCGGACGACCAGCCGGCCGCGCCGCTGCCCGTGCTCACGCGCAACGTCTCGGTGATCCCGTCATTCGGGCCGGAGATCGGCAGCGTGACCTCCTCGCCATCGCTGAACGCGCCGCCCGACAACGATCGCATCGTAGCCGGCCGCGTGCTGCACGTGCAGGGACGCAATCTGCAGGGCGCAAACACGCGCCTGCTCCTCGGCGGCGAAGAGGTGACACCCGCTATCGCCACCGTGCAGTCCGACCGCATTCTGCTGGAGCTGAAGAACCCGCCCATCACGCAGCTCCGGGCCGGCCTCACGTCGGTCACGGTGGTGTACGACATGGACTTCGGCGGAGGCGGCGGCCCGCATCCGGTGGAGTCGAACGCCATCCCCTTCGCGCTGGCGCCGAAGATCACCGCCATCGTGCTCAAGCCCGCGTCGATTGACCTGACCGTC
>JAXDJK010000151.1:0-2521 GCA_034665665.1 Acidobacteriota bacterium | reverse complement strand
GTTCGCCGAGGAACTCCGAGGAACCCGAGGAACTCCGAGGAACTGCTTCACTCGGCAGAAACAAGATTCGCAAACAGCCGCATCGCCCCCGGCACGCCCGCCGGCAGCTGCCGCCAGAACGCATATCCCGTGAACACGAATGCGCCCTTCCCGTGCCGCGCGAACAGCAGTCCGCCCGGTTTCGAGGGCTCGCCCGGGTCGTTCGTGGCGATCACCGTCTCGTACTTCGGGTCCCACTCGCTGGCGAAGTAGAGGCCGCGCTCCTGGACCCATTTGGTCCAGTCGCGGTCCGTGATCTTGTTCGGCACGTTGAGCAGCGGGGAGTCGGCCTTGAGGATCGTCACCGGCGCTTCCTCGACCGTGACGCGGTCGCGGGAGATCTTGAACGGGTACGGACCGGGCGAGGGCACGGCCAGGTCGTCGAGGCCGTTGTTGGTGTTGTACTGCACCACCACCGTTCCACCCGCGGCCACGTAATCCATCAGCTTCGCATGCGCCAGTTGCAAGCGGTTGCGCGTGTTGTAGGCGCGGATGCCGAGGACCACCGCGTCGTATTTCGAGAACTCGCCGCGATCGAGATCCGCATCCGTCAGCAGGGTCACGTCGAAGCCGATCTGCCGGAGGATGCCCGGGACGTCATCGCCCGAGCCCATGATGTAGCCGACGTTCTTGCCGCGGGTCTTGATGTCCGCGCGCACCAGCCGCGCGCCCGTGCCGCTGAAGATGCGCTGGGCCGGGATGTGCGCGTAATCGATGTCGATGATGCCCGGTGCCGAGGCTCTCTCCGTCCCGATCGTGACCTCCGCGGAGACGAATCCGGTCGACTCCGTGGCTGGCGGCGTGACCGTGAACGTCACCAGCTTTTCGTCACCTTTGCCTTTGAGCTCTACGCTCTGCGTGGCCGGGTCGCTCTTCCAACCCTCCGGCAGCGTCAGATGCGCCGTGGCCGCCGTGGCGCCGTAGCTGCGCAGGCGTACGCCCACGCGGCGCGCGGCCGTGGCCGGGAAGATGTAGATGCCGGCGTCGAAGTTCGCGGTCAGCTGCGGCACGACGTCCAGGTCGCGCGTCTTCTCCCCCTGCACCGGATCCGTCCAGCGGAAGATGGCCGGCACGATGAAGACGATCGAGCGCATCCGGTCGTCCGTCAGCGTGATGGCGATGGGGATGGGTGCGTTGTCGGCGTTGCCGATCAGGCGCTGGTCCGCAACCGTGAACAGTCCCTGGTTGGCGGCCCGCTCCAGCCAGTACGGCTGCGAGATCGCAGCGTCCGCCGGCATCTTCAGCGTGATGTCGGTCTTCACCGGCTGGTTGTTCTTCAGCAGCGTGCCCGGAGCTTTCCCCGGCGCGGCGAACGGCGAGGCCACCACGGAGAGCTGGAACGGGTAATCGGAGCGGTTCACCACCGTCACGCTGACCGGGATCTCGGCGCCCGGAATGACCGCCGAATCGCCGGCCGAGACGTCGAAGGCCAGGCCGGCGCAATCGCGGATGGCCGCCAGGATCTCGTCGTGCTTGACCTGCCAGTACGGATTCGAGATCGGCGTCCACTCCTTCGTGGCGGCCAGGCGGTCGAACTGGTCGAACGCTTCCATCAGCGTGGGGATGGTGGCCTGCGGGTTCTTCGGATCGAACGTGTCGGAGGCCTGCTGCAGGAGCTTGCCCACCGCCTCGCCGCCGGCGAAGCGCGACCAGGTCGTGTTGATGCCTTCGAAGAGGTCGGTCGTGGCCGGATCGCCGCCGTGCTGGTCGAAGTAATTGATCACCGAGCCGCGGCGCTCGGCCGAGCCGAAGCCCTGGCTTTTGTGCTCGCTGCGGCTGGTGGCCGCGATCTCCGTGTAGGCGCGGCCGAGGAGCGGGTTGTACGTGCCGAGATCCACGCGCAGCGACTTGGCCACGCTGGGGTCGTCCGGCTTGATCGGCTGCCAGGAGAAGCGGTTCCAGAAGATCCGCTTCGGCTGCCAGGTGCGCACGTAGCGCAGCTGTTCCGGGAACTGCGTCGGATCGCCTGCCGCCTTGAACGCTTCTTCCGCCAGCATGGCCGAGGCGGTGTGGTGTCCGTGCCCGCCCTCGCCGGTGGTGGGGAAGCGGGTGATCAGCACGTCCGGCTGGAACCGGCGGATCACCCACACCACGTCCGCCAGTATTGCGTCGTGTCCCCAGATCCGCAGCGTCTCCTCGGGATTCTTCGAGAAGCCGAAGTCGACCGCGCGGGTGAAGAACTGCTCCGCGCCGTCGATGCGCCGCGCCGCCAGCAGCTCCTGCGTCCGGATCACGCCGAGGAGCTCCCCCTTTTCCTGGCCGATCAGGTTCTGCCCCCCGTCGCCGCGCGTCATCGACAGATAGCCGGTGCGGTACAGGCGGTCGTTGGAGAGCCAGGCCAGCATGGCCGTGTTCTCGTCGTCCGGATGGGCGGCCACGTAGAGCGCGCTGCCGACCACGGTCAGCTTGCGGAGGGCCAGTTGCAGCTCGGCCGCGGTCTTGGCGAAGGCTTGGAACGAGAGGACGAGGGAGAGGAACAGGA
>JAXDJK010000150.1:0-3646 GCA_034665665.1 Acidobacteriota bacterium | reverse complement strand
GTCGCTACGGCGCCAGACCATTGACCATGGCCGCAAACGCGGTTTTGATGGCTTCGTTGGTGAACGGGTGCTCTTCTTTGGCGCGTTCCGACATCACCCAGTCGCGGACCATGCCCTCGGCGGTGCCGAGCATCGCCGAGCAGAGCACCTTCGCGTCCACGTCGTTGCGGAACGAACCGTCGGCCTGACCTTTTTCGATCAGCGCGTGCACCACGCTGATGAAGTGCATGAACCCTTTCGACAGCAGCACCTCGCGGGAGTTGCCGCGCAGACGGCGGCCCTCGAAGAGGAACAGGAAAGCAATGTCGTGATCGTTCGCGAACCCCTCGATCATCAGGCTGAGGATGCGCAGGATCGCGTCGCGGCCATGCTCCGCCTGCTCCATGTGCAGGCGCACCGAATCGTTCAGGCCCGACCAGCCGTCGTTGAAGATCGCTTCCAGGAGCCCGCTCTTCCCGCCGAAATAGCGGATCAGCTGCGACTCCGAGCTGCCCGACTCGCGGGCGATCGCGGCGGTGGAAGTCTGCTCGTAACCGTTCCGGCTGAACAGCAGCTTTCCCGCGTTCAGCAGGCGTGAGCGCGAAGTCTGGGTGCTGTCGGCTTCAGGGGTCGTCACGGTGGCGAAGAGCGTACGCTGTGAAGGGAATGGGGTCAAGGTAGTGCTACCACCATCCTGGCCTCAGCCTTGCTCTCTACAGATCAGTGGTAGCAGGACTACCATCATGGATCCCGTGGCGCTGAACGAGTCTGCCACCGTCTGCGTTGCGGGAGGGGTGCCGCGAACCACGGAACGCGGCGCCCCAACTTTGCGCCTGCACGCTGCGCATTCCATAGCTCCGTCCATCGCTGATAGGCTTGCGCCGGAGCCATCAGATGCCATTCAAGAAAACCCGCTTCGGCCCCCGCCTCGTCGCCGCGGCGCGCTCCGGCGCGCATTACCGCGACGTGCACGTCTTCATCGGCGGCACCGGCGCCGTCGGAGGCGCGGCGGTGCTGCAGATGATCGCCATGTTCGAGGAGATGATGGCGGTGCAGCCGTCGCCCGGCCCCGGCGACGTGCCGGTGCTGATCGTGACGGGCCGCGGCGACGACGACATCGACGCCTTCGTAGCGCGCCTGAAGCGGTTCACCCGCACCCGCTGGGGCGCCGACCACGCGCTGCGGCAGTTCGAGCAGGGCTACCTCACGCCGGGCGGCGTATATGTGGCGATCTCACCGTTCCAGCTCAAGCCGATCCCCGGCCTCGAGCTCGTCACCGATGCCGATCCCGATCACCGCGACGGCAAGATCGGCGAGTTCCTCCACCTGGCCGGCGCCGATCCGGCGGCGCCGAAAGAACAGATCGCCGAAGCGCTGATGACGCACGTGCGCGGCACGCGGCCCCTCAGCGCATTCCTCGAGGACCGCCTGGTGCGCCTCCGCGACTATGGCCCGAAGCCCTTCCGATCCGTGCTCCTCGGCTTTCCACTGCCGAGCATCCTCGCGTATCAGACCGGCGGCCTCCGCCACGTCGCCAAAGCCGTCGGTCTCGACGACGAGTTCACCAGCGCGCTCAAGCACGCATTCGAGAACGCCTTCGCCCAGGACCTCGCCAATGTGACTGACCGCTGGGGCACGCGCGTGCTGGTCGCGCATACGACAGGCGTCGGCGGCATGTACGACGAGGCGCCGGACGGCACGACCACGCCGCGCCTCGGGTTCGCTCACGCCGCGCGCGATCAGTTCCTCCGCGAGAAGCACGAGGAGGCCGAGCACCTCACCCGCGAGTACGCGAAGCGCGGCATCCTGATGCTCGTCACCGCCGCGGCCATCGGCATCGACGAGGTGCGCGTCCGCGAGCGCATTCCGCTGCACAACGAGATCGTCCGCCGCCTGCGGGACCTGCCGAACGACGTCTTCCCCGCGGCCCGCACGCGCAAGCGCCAGTACCTCCGCCGCATCCATCCGAAGACGCTGGCCATGTCCGGCGACGCGCCGCCGAGCCCGAAGAAGCTCTACTTCCACATCGGGGACGAGCTGGCGCCCGAGTACGCGATCCGCAGCGGCGAGAACGGCTTCTTCAGTCCGTCGAACGCCGACGCGCTCTATCGCGTGATGAAGATCGCCTCGGCCAGCGAGCTTGGAAACGTGCTGGCCTCCGTGGCCCTCCTTGGTGACGATCCGAACGTGCCCTGGTTCGCCAACGGCATCTGCTACTACACAGAGACCGCGAATTCGAAGCAGGTCTTCGACTTCCTCTACCAGCCGCCGCTGCTCGACTATCAGCTCTCCGCGGTCGATCCGCTGGCGCTGCAGGACCTCGGCTCGGCGAAGCATCAGGCCGAGCTGCACACGCTCGGCCTGCTGATCCTCCTGCATCGCCTCAAGACCGCCGACTTCGACGCGCTCCCGCCCTTTCCGAACGCCGCCTTCGACGCGCGCCAGTACCTGCTGCGCAGCTCGCAGCCGCTGACGTTCCGCGACGTCGAGATGTGGGACGTGAACGTGCTGGCGGAGGAGCTGAAGACGCTCGTCACCGCGCGCCGCCCCGATCACCTGCTGTCGCTCAAGCCGATGCGCGACGGCGGGCAGTTCCCGGCGCGCGACGAGGCGCACCTGGCCATCCTCGACCTGGTCCTGCAGTCGGTCTTCACCATTCCGTCGCTGGGTGCACCGATCGTCGTCGAAGAGAACGGCGTGCCCGTCGCGCGCGCCGGCTACTGGGTCGCTCCCTTCGCCGAGGTGCTCACCGACGAGGATGCACTGCGCCGGCTCTTCGCCGCCGGTGCGGAGCGCGTGGGCTGCAGCGTGGAGGAGTACCAGGCCTTCGAGATGGCGGTGAACGGGTTCATCGACCTCCGTCCGGTGGGCGTCATCAGCACCGTGAAGACGGCGGGCGATCTCAAGCCGGGAGCAATCACGATCACGCGCGATCCCGCGGAGTTCGCGGCCGCGCTGAAGACCATCGAGCCGTACTCCTTCTTCGCCACATGCGGCCTGATCGCCGTGCTGCACCGTCTCCGCGCCCTCGGCTGCATGCTGCGCGAAGCGCGCACGGACCTCGGCACCATGCAGGACTGGATCTGGAGCATGCAGCGCGACGAGCGCGGGCACACCATCGTTGTCCCCGGGCCCGTCGAAGCGCTGCGCATGATCGCCGAGGGACAGGAAAAGACCACCGGCACCGAGTACCTGGACGGCATCTGGGGCTACGAACGAAGGCTGCCCACATCGCGCGCCTCCGAGATCGTGGCCGAGGTCTTTCGTCGCCGGAACGAATCGGCGGTGCAGGCATGAGCGCCCGCGCCGAACGCACCTTCCGCCTGCGCCTGAACGCCCCGCCGGCTGTGACCTTCCCGCTCTTCGGCCCCAAGCGCGAAACACTCTGGGCGCCGGAGTGGGCGCCACGATTTGTCTTTCCGCCGGATGGTGAGGTGGACGCGTCCGGTGCCGTGTTCCTCGTCGACGCCGACGAAGAACGCCCCGAATCGATCTGGGTCATGACCGCGTACGAAGAAGCCGAAGGCCGCGTGGAGTACGTCTACGTCGCCCCCGGCCATAACGTGACGCAGCTCTGGATCACCGTGAACGCCGCCGGAGACGAGGCCAGTGCCGTCTCCGTCACCTATCGCCGCACCTCCCTCGGCACCGCCGGCGACGCGTTCGT
>JAXDJK010000149.1:0-4369 GCA_034665665.1 Acidobacteriota bacterium | reverse complement strand
CTTCACCACCATGCGCAGCGAGATGCGCGAAGTGCTGCTGATGAAGAACCGGGTGCACTACTCGAAGCGCAAGTTCCAGGTGCTCGAAGAGCCCTGCGTCACCCGCGGCCGCTGCTGGCTGAAGAACATGTACTTCCGCGGCGACGACTCGTTCTACGCCGAGCTGGGGGAACGCCTCGAGGAAGTGCGCGCGCAGGAGATCCGCCTCTTCGGCGACGCCACCCAGCGCCACCGCGCCATCACCCTCTTCGTGCAATCGCGTCCGCCGCTGAAGAAGACCTGGGACTGGCTCCGCGAGAGCTCCCGCCCGCTACGCGTCTTCGTGAAGAAGCGCCTCGGGCTCGATCTCACAGACGCCGCCTAAACACCTCAACCGCGGCGATCTACGCGAAGCGTTTGGAGTGCGGCGCTTTCCCGCCGCTCTCGTACAGCCACAGGCGCCACGGCCGCGAGTCACGCCGCCCAGGTTCCAGCACCGGCTGCGAGGATGGCTGTACAAGAGCGGCGGGAAAGCGCCGCACTCCAAACGCTTCGCGTAGTCCCCGGCGCTTTCGGTGTTACGCCGCGCCCGCTGGTTGGGCCATCTTTCGCCCGACGAGCCAGAGCAGCCCGGAGACGGCGATCACTGCCAGGAACATCCACACCTGGCTGATCATGCTGGTGGCGTGGGAGCCGGCCCAGGCGAACATGAAGGCCGGCGCGATGGAACCGGCGAAGGCAGCAACGGCGGTCTGCCGCCACGTCAGCGGTGAGCTGCCGGCGAGGATGGCCACCGTCTCGGCGAGGATCGGCACAGGCCGGGTCACGGCGATGGCCACCACGCCCCAGCGCTCCAGCAGCGCGCCCGCCCGCGCATGTTCCGCCGGCGTGACCAGCCGCCGGATGGCGTCGTTCCCCGCCCGGCCCACCGCGAAACCGGTCAACGCCGACAGTGTCGACCCGAGAAGCGACAGCGCCGCGCCACCGGCCACGCCGAACAGCGCACCGTGCAGCGTCATCACCAGACTCGAAGGGATCGGCAGGAACACGTCCGCGATCAGCAGCCCCACGCCGATCACCCCCGCCAACGGCCGCGCCCCGCGAAAGAGCGGCGTCGGATCTTCCAGCAGCGACAGCCCCGCCGCCGAGGCGGCAAAGAACATCACCAGCAGCGTCACCGCAATGGCAAAGGCCAGAGACCACCACCGGACCAGCGGACGTGAGGGCATACGAAGATGATACCTCGCAGGGACGAGGGCGGCGGCTGTCAGCTCTCAGCTGTCAGCTCTCAGGAGAGGCGGTGGAAGCTCACCTTACAGGTGCTACCGGCCGCCTTTCCTGAGAGCTGAGAGCTGAGAGCTGACAGCTGACATCTGCTCCTACTCCGAGATCGGCACCTTCCGCGTCGAATCTACCCAGAGGTAAATGCACAGCCCGATGAAAAGCACGAGCGAGACGATCTGGGAGATGGCATCGTTGCCGTAGAACGGCATTCTGACCCACTCCTCGGTGTAACTGGGGATGAGGCGCAGCGCGGCGCCGAAGACGCCGCCGAGGGCACCGCCGGCCATGAGGCCGGAGGCGATGATCACGCCGCGCTCGCGGATGGTCCGGCCGGCCGCGCCGCCCACACGCTCGCTGCGCTTGCCGATGAAGTGCGAGAGGATCCCGCCGACCAGCGCGGGCGTGTTCAGCTCCAGCGGGAGGTACATTCCGAGCGCGAAGATCAGCGCCGGCACGCCCAGCATCTCCATGGCCACGGCGATGAAGCCACCGGCCACGAAGAGCACGTACGCGATCGGCTGCCGGTTCATGAACCCCTGCACCAGCGCCTGCATGATCGACGCTTGCGGCGCGGCCAGCACCACCCGCGTATCGCCCGGCGCGGCTTCGCCGAACTGGAACACCCGCGCCAGCATGACGATGGTCAGGCCGACCGCAATGGCTGCCGCGATCACGCCGAGGAACTTCACCTTCTCCTGCGCCGACGGCGTCGAGCCGAGCCAGTAGCCGGTCTTCAGATCGGTAATGGTCTGACCCGATACAGAGAGCGCGGTGCAGACCATCCCGGCGATGGCCATCACGAAGAACATCCCGGTGGTGCCGGAAACGCCGAACTGCAGCAGCACCACCGACGAGATGATGATCGTCAGCATGGTCATGCCCGACACCGGGTTGCGCGCGGTCGTGGCGATCGCATTCGCCGCCACCGAGGTGAAGAAGAACGAGAAGAGGAGCGTCAGCAGCAGGCCGGCGATCAGCACCGGGATGGTCGGCTTGAGCGTGCCGAAGAAGACCGCTACGCCGATGGCGCCGATGACCACGCCCGCGAGCAGCGCCATGATCGAGATGTCGCGATCGGTACGCTCGCCATGCGCTTCGCCGCCGCTGCGGAACGCCTTGGCTGCCACGCCGAACGAGCCGGCGATGACACGCAGCGACTTGACGATACCGAAGATGCCGGCCGTGGCGATGGCCCCGACGCCGACGTAACGCACGTACCCGCGGAAGATCTGCGACGCGTCCATCTGCCCGATGGGCAGGGTCCCGGGATACACGGCCTCGGGGAAGCGGCTGCCGATCATGAAGATGATCGGCACGAGCACGAAGTTCGACAGCACGCCGCCGGCCACCAGGATCATCGACGAGCGCAGGCCCATCACGTAGCCGAGGCCGAGGATGAACGAGACCGCGTCGAAGCGCAGCACGATCCGGGTCTTCTCCTCCAGGTTGCGCATGAACCCGAGGAAGCGGAAGTCGAGGAGCTCCTTCCAGACGTGGAACGTGGTCACGAAGAAGTCGTAGATGGCGGCGATGCCGGTGGCCTGCAGGAGCAGCTTGGCCTGCGAGCCGCCTTTCTCGCCGGTGACCAGCACCTCGGTGATGGCCGTCGCTTCGGGGTACGGCAGGAACCCGTGCATCTCGCGCACGAAGTAGCGCCGCAGCGGAATCAGGAACAGCACGCCGAGGATGCCGCCGGCCAGGCAGATGAAGATCGTCTGCACCGGATGCGGATTGAGCTTGAGCGTGTAGAGCGCCGGCAGCGTGAAGATCGCGCCCGCCACGACGGAGCCGGAGACGCCGCCGATGGAGGTGATGATCACGTTCTCGAGCACCGAGGAGCGGCGCCGGTACACCCGCGCCAGGCCGATGGCCAGGATCGAGATCGGAATGGCCGCCTCCATGACCTGCCCCACCTTCAGCCCCGAATACGCCGAGGCCACGGTGAAGATGATGCAGAGGAACAGGCCCCAGATGATGGCCCGCGGCGTCAGCTCCGGTGGATGCTGCTCCGCCGGCACCATCGGCTGGTAAACCTCACCATGCGGCAGAGGGGTGTAGGCGTTCTCAGGGAGCGACTTGGTTTCGACGGATTCCATTTGCGTTCTCCGGTGCGCGTCGTTCGTGGGTGCTCAGGGTACGTCATGGGGGAGCGAGTTCCTCGGGTTCCTCGGGTTCCTCGGAGTTCCTCGGCGAACTCGATTTCCGAGGAACCGAGGAACTCCGAGGAACTCCGAGGAACCGCTTCACTTCACAATCTGATCAATCGTCCGATAACTCACCGAGTGGTACATCGGGCGGGCCTTCGCGTAGATGGCCTTGGCGCGCTCCATTCCGGCGGGGGTTTCGGCGAGCTTCTGGTAGAGGGGCTTGAGGAACTTGCGGCGGCCCTGGCGGAGGAGGAAGCGCTCCAGGGCGGGCCAGGCGGGGTCGTAATCGTGCTCGATGGTTTTGAGCAGCCATTCGTTCAGCACCTCGGCATTGCCGCTGTCGGTGAAGTGGAAGGCGTCGTCGAGGTCGGCCAGCTGCTCCTTCGTGACCGTCTTCGGCAGGTGGCGGAGGAAGTGGATCCACTCGTGCGTGGACCAGTTGTCAGTCAGCAGCGACAGCGCGGAATTGCCGTTCACGAACGTCTGCACCTGCGCTTCCACGCGGGTGAACGCATCCGAGTGCACCTGCGGGATGGTGTCCGGAATGCCGGGGGCGTGCACCCACTGCTCGACACCGATGCGGTCCTCGCTGCCGGTCACGCCATCGAGGAGGTGCGTGCGCAGCTCTTCGAGGAACCGTTCGGTGGTCATGGACTGGAAGGCGTGACGGTCAAAGTAGGCGCGCAGGAAGGCGTCGAACGCCTCGCGGCCGACCGTCTCCTCGATCAGGCGCAGCAGGAAGTAGCCCTTCTCATACGCCAGCTTCGTGGCCGCTTCGTCGGGATCGCGATCGGTGAGGTCGAGGAAGAGATGGGTCTCGCGCGACGGCAGCTCGGCCACGGTCTGTTCCAGATCCTGGTAACCGAGGAGGGCCAGCATCTCCGAGTAATCGCGACCGGAGATGACTTCCATGATCCGCCGCTCGAAGTACACGGTGAAGCCTTCGTTGAGCCAGAAGT
>JAXDJK010000148.1:0-3731 GCA_034665665.1 Acidobacteriota bacterium | reverse complement strand
AAAACGAAAAAACACTAGGAGGTTTTATGGAACCCAAGGAACCGACGGAAAATGAACCGAACAAGATGTTGAGTAGTATCCGGGCCCTGCTGGAGGAAGCGCCTCCGGGACCGGCAGAGTTGGTGGACGTGCTCCGGCTGACGGGGGAGCACGTGCCGGATTACGGTCCGCTGGACCTGAGCACGAAGCTCAGCCTGCGTGCCGTCTCGGCGGCGAATCCGCTGTTCGTGCAGGCGACGATCAATACGGTCGGAGCTTCGAAGAACATGGAGAGCATGATCGGGAAGACGGCGGAGGAGCTCCGTCAGGAGACGGAGGAGGCGGCGCGCTGGACGGCGGTCGAGGATGAGTTGCGGACGACACTGAGCGGAGTGGCCGCGGCCAACCTCGTGCGCCGGCATCGCATCGGACTGAGAGCGCTCCAGACGTACAACGCGGCCCAGCAGTTGGTGCGTGCGAAGGAGCACGCGCACCTGCTCCCGTTCATCGCGGAGATGAAGCGGCTGAATCGCTTCGGGAAGAAGCGCGCGGTGAAGGCGGCCGTTCCGCCCGTACCGGTGACGGCACCGGCACCGCCGCCGGCCACGCCGCAGAAGTAATCGAGCTCACCCGCGGCGCGGCCACGCCGCGGGTGAGGGAGAAGGAAC
Source organism: Acidobacteriota bacterium (assembly GCA_034665665.1). Lineage (GTDB taxonomy): Bacteria > Acidobacteriota > Thermoanaerobaculia > Gp7-AA8 > Gp7-AA8 > DASWOB01. The sequence continues at coordinate 3,084 of JAXDJK010000148.1, read as the reverse complement.
CCACGGCCGGGGGCGACGTCACGTCGCTCCCGGCTTTTTCATTCTACCGTCCCCACTTGGTGCGCGTGTAGGTGCCTGCGCCGCCTGTGGCTGTACAAAAGCGGTGGCGACACCGCACTCCAAACGCTTCGGGTAGTCCGGCGCGCTTTTCGACGTCGCCCTACGGCGCATGGGGTTCTCCCGCCAACCGTCAACTGCCAACCGCCAACTGCTTACCCGCCCACCACCACCCGCACGATGCCGTTGCTGACCTGCTCCGTCGTGATCGGGAGGTCGAGGAACTTGCGGATGGTTTCGATGTTGGTGAGGGAGTGGCTGGTGAGGGGGGTGGTGGTGAAGGAGCCGCCGCCGCCCACGGCCAGGGGGAGCAGGAGCTGGTCGGCGAGGTGCTCGCCGACGGCGGCGTTGCTGTTGATGTAGCGGCGGGCCTGCTGGGCGGCGTCGTGGGCGACGGCTTCCGCGGATCGGCCGCGCTCGCCGAAGGCGGTGAAGACGTCCGTGACCTGCTCGTAGCCGGCGATCACGGAGATGCAGTTGCCCGGGCCGGCGGAGCCGGTCAGGGTGTGGGCCTGCAGGCAGTCCTCCGGCCACTCCAGCTCCGCGGCCGCGGCTTTGACTTCGCGCTCTGCGATCGTCCACGGGAGGTTGGCTACGACGGCGCGGGCGCAACGGGTGGTCGGGGCGCCGCGTTCTTCGAGCGTCAACGGAGCCAGTTCTTTCGACGGCGTGATCTGCACGCGGATCTTGCCGCCGCCGGCAGGATAGAAGCCGGGGCGGACCAGCTCGATCTCCACGGCGGCGCCCATGCGACGGAGCAGCGGGAGGAAGGCCAGCTCGATGAAGTCGAAGGGTGGGGCGGAGGGGTTGTGGGTGCCGCCTTCGAGCACGAGCGTCGACGGGCCGTCGGCGAGTGCGAGCGGCAGGAGGATGGTCTGCAGCACGAGCATGGTCGAGCCGGCGGTGCCGATGGAGAAGGCGTAGTCGCCGCTGCGCAGGGCGCGCGGCACGAAGGTCAGCGCGCCGGCGCCGAGGATGGCGCCTTCGACCGCGGCGTCACCGACCTGCGTGGCCGCGTTCACGGCCGTGAGGTGCTGGCGGAGCAGCCCCGGGGTCTTCCGGTTGGCGCGGATGTTCTCGATGCGGAAGGGCGTGCGGGTCACGAGGGAGAGGGCCAGCGCGGTTCGCAGAACCTGCCCGCCGCCTTCCCCCTGGGAGCCGTCGATGACGAGCATCGGTTATCCCTTCACGACCACGATCTGCTTGAGCGTATGGACGACGTCCACGAGGTCGGCCTGGGCCGCCATCACCGCTTCGATCGACTTGTACGCGGCGGGCGTCTCGTCGATCACGTCTTTGTCCTTGCGGCACTCGATGCCCTCGGTGGCGCGGATGTGGTCTTCGACGGTGAAGCGGCGCTTGGCCTCCGTCCGGGACATGGCCCGTCCGGCGCCGTGGCTGCAGCTCTCGAAGCTCTCCGGGTTGCCCTTGCCGCGCACGATGAAGGTCTTGGCGCCCATGCTGCCCGGGATGATGCCGAGATCGTCCTTGCCGGCGCGCACGGCGCCTTTCCGCGTGACGTAGACGCGCTCGCCGTAGTGCTCCTCGACGGCCACGTAGTTGTGGTGGCAGTTCACGACCTCGGCGTTGGCCTCGAACGGCGGCAGCAGCGCCGAGGCGCGGACGGCGTCGAGGATGGCCGCCATCATCAGCTCGCGGTTCTTCATGGCGTACGACTGGGCCCACTGCACGGCCTGCACGTACTCGTTGAAGTGCTCGGTGCCCTCGGGCAGGTAGGCCAGGTCCTGGTCCGGGAGGTTGATCATGAACTTGCGCATGTCGTGCTTGGCCAGCTCGATGAAGAACTGGCCGATGCGGTTGCCGACGCCGCGCGAGCCGCTGTGCAGGACGATCCAGACGTCGTTGGCTTCGTCGAGGCAGACCTCGATGAAGTGGTTGCCGGTGCCGAGGGTGCCGAGCTGGTTCGCGTCGTTGCCCTCTCCCAGCTTCTGGTGCCTGGCCACGATCTGGGTGTACGTCGGCTCGAGCTGCGCCCACGCCTCTGCCGTCCGTGCGGGCAGCTTGCGCCACGCGCCGCGGTCGTTGCGGCCACCGTTGCCGCTCCGGCCGTGCGGGACGGCGCGCTCGATCACGCTGCGCAGCGGAGCGAGGTTGTCGGGCAGCTGGTTCGCGGTGAGCGAGGTCCGGACGGCCATCATGCCGCAGCCGATGTCGACGCCGACGGCGGCCGGGATGATGGCCTTGGTGGTGGGGATGACGCTGCCGACCGTGGCGCCCTTGCCGAGGTGCACGTCGGGCATGACCGCGATCCAGCGGAAGATGAAGGGGAGCGAGGCCATGTTCATCAGCTGCTGCTTCGCGGCGGCTTCCACCGGGACGCCGCGCGTCCAGGCCTTGATGGCCACGCCGTGCTCGGGCTTGAAGACTTCGTAGTTCTGCTGGGTCATGTTGGAGATAGCAAGAGCCGTGGCACCCGCCCTGCTATTCCAGGGGCAGGAGGAGAGCGATGACCAGCCCCAACAACAACAACGATCGAAATGAAGGTGGCCGTACCGGCGAGGTGCGGCATGCGGATCCCGACAACGCGGCGGTGGATCCCCGGGCGGCGGCGCAGCAGGAGCAGGTGCGGGAGGATCACGACGCGCTGGAGGAGTCGGCGCGGCGCGTGGAGTCGTCCGTGCCGTCGAACGGCGAGGCGGCCACGGATCGCGAGGCGGCGGCCACGCAGGACCGCGTGAAGGCAGATCACGACCGCATGCAGGAGTCGGCGCGGCGGGTGGAGGCTTCGGTACCGGCGGATGTCCGGGACACGCCGGTGCAGGCGGCGAACCTCGGCACGGGATCGGACACGGCGCATGCGAACGCTGAGGTGGCGCGGGAGAGCGCGCGCCGCGTGGAAGACAGCGTGCGGGACGAGGATCGCGATCGGCGGTAGCCGGTCGCGACGTCGCCGCAAAGCTTGTCATCCCGAGCGTCGAGCGAGGGATGACAAGCTTTGCGGAACGCGACGTCCGGAAGCAGCTCAGCCGAAAACTCCGGGAGCCGCCGTTTTGTCATCCCGAGCGT
>JAXDJK010000147.1:0-4543 GCA_034665665.1 Acidobacteriota bacterium | reverse complement strand
ATACGGCGGAAAGTAATGACGATCGGACGGCGTGTCGGTCAGCGGAAGCAGTTCGTCGATCGAGACGATGCGCAGCTTCGCGCAGAACTGCCAGAGTCCCGCCGCCGGCTCCACCTGTGGGCCGGTCAAGGCGTAGTCGTGCTCCGAACAATCATTGATACAACCTGGTTCGCCCATACGCATGTCCTCCTTGCTATAGGAGTGACATGAGGGACGAATTCGTTACACGTCGTGCAAATTGTTAACCGCGAGCTTCCGCAGCACGTGCGGGACGGGAATCGAGGTGATTGCTCTGCTAGAACTTCCCCCTCACCGAGAACGAGAAGATCGGCCCGATGACCCGGTCGCGGTGCTCGACGAAGGCCACCGAGTCCGTGCGCCGGCCGTCGAAGACGGTGCGGTCCCACATGCTGTCGGCGGCGAAGAGGTTGGACAGGCCTCCGCGGATGGTCAGGCCGTACACGTTCTTCTTCTCCAGATAGAGGCTGCCCCAGAGCGGACCTTCCCACTGCCGGCCCACTTCGGTGAGGCGGTAGTTCTTCGCGTAGAGCTCGTATGAGAGGCCCGTGCCCCAGGCCCAGTCGGACTTTGGGATGTCGTGGCGCAGCGAGATGTCCAGGAGCTCCTGGAGGCTGTTGCTGATGGGGCGCTCTTCGCCGGTGAGCGGGTCCTCGACTTTGCTGCCCTGCCACTGGACGGTCGCGTCCACGCGGGCGCCGCGCCAGCCGACCGGCTCGAGGTTGAAGGTGCTGCGCGACTCGACGCCGTAGACGGTGGCATGCTCGAGATTGCCCGGGGCCTCGCCGTCCGCACCGATGGGGATGTAATCGATGATGTCGTCGATCAGGCGGCTGTAGAGGCGGAGCGTGGTCGTGCCGTGCGCGCCGAGGTTGCGCACGCCTTCGACATCCAGCTCCCAGCTCTGCTGCGGCACCAGATCGGGATTCGCTTCGTTGTGCGTGTCGGCGTTGAGGTCGACGGAGGCCAGGAAGTCGAAAAAGTTCAGCTGGCCGACGCGGCGCGCCAGCTTCACGTTGAGGTCCATGCGCGGTGAGACCTTCCACGCCGTGGACAACTCGCCCTTCGGCCGGTAGAAGGTGCGGGTCTTCCCGCCGCTGCCGGCCTGCGCCAGCTGCGAATACTCGCCGCCGGCGGAGAGCTTCATCGTGACCTTCGAGGAAAGCGTCCGGCCGTAGCTGCCCATCACCTCGTAGCGGTCCTCTTCCACCCGCGCGTTGCCGCCGGTCAGCGCCACCTCGTCGAAGACACCGTTTGGCCTCAGCTCGAAGAGGTGCGACTCGTAATCGAGGCTGTTGAACGCCCCTTCGCCCGAGACCTGCCACTCCGCGCCGCCGCTCGTCCAGCGGTACTCGCCACGGCCGATCAGCTCCCCCTCGTCGCCCGTGTAGCGGAAGCGGTTGCCCGAGGCGGGCGTGCCGTCGGCGAAGCTCGTCACGACCGTCGTCTCGCTGGGCGAATGGCCGCCGCGTCCGACGCCGATGAGCTTGAGGTGCCCGCGGGAGAGGTCGAATTCGTAATCGCCGGCGATCTCGTAATTGTGGCCTCCTTCCGTGCCGGTCACGCGGCGCGCGCGATCGGCGATGCCGGCGCCGGTGCGGGTACCGTTCTCGAGGTAGTCGTAATCGAGCTGACCGTAGGAGAGGTTGAGATTGCCCTTCGACGTGCCCGGCCCGTCGTAGACGAACCGTCCGCTGAGCCGCGGCTGCTCCGCGTTGCCACGCCACTCCTCATCGCGGTTCTCCATCAGCGTCCCGCCCGGATTGAAGATCCAGGTCGGCCCGCCCGCGCCGCTGCGCGACCCGCGGTTGTCGAGGCTGAGCGTGTACTCGACCGGCCCCTTGGTCCCGCCGACCGAGAATTCGAACCGGGTCAGCAGCGGGTCGGTGTAGTACGACCGGAACTCCGGCCGATACGCGTACTGCCCGGTGATCCCCTTCGAGCGCACGATCACGTTGGCCACCTGGCCGGTCAGCCCCGGGATCTCCAGCGTGGCCGCGTCGACGATCTCGATGCGCTCCACGTTCTCCGCCGGGATGCGGTTCAGCTCCGTGACCACGTCGTTCGACTTCCCCGAGACCCGCTGCCCGTTGATGACCACGTTGCCGGTGGCCTGTCCCAGCCCGCGCCCCTGGTCCTCTTCCCGTACCGAAAAACCCGGCACCCGGTTCAGCAGGTCCAGCGCCGTCTTCGGCGCGAACTGCGCAAAATCAGCGGGGACGTAGATGCGCCCCGCCTTCTCCGCCGGCGCAGCCGGAGCAGGCGTTTGCGCGGACGCCGCGGCACACAAGGCAAGAAAAACGAACAACACGATCGCAGCTCGCAGGTTCATTCGGGCTCTCGTTTCGCTGAAGGTTCGCTTCGTGAGACGCCGCGTTCCCGGAATGGTTAGCAACCGATTGCGGATTGGCTACGACGCCTTTCGTAGCATTGAACGAAGGGGTTCGTAGTTTGTTTCAAACGATGCGGACGAATCTTTCTCCTGCCGGAGCATTGGCCTCGGGCTATCCTCCCTCCGAGCATGCCCGTCTTTGCCGTTTGCCCGGCCTGCCTGGCCGCGTCCGAGTTCCGTTATGTGCCGGTCACGCACTGCCTGCACTGCGAGACGGCCATGCCTGTTCCGCTGCAGGACGCGGTGCGCGCGGCGCTCGCACGCGAGCGTGCACCGCGGCCATCGTTGCTCTCCCTCGGTACCATCGGCTCCTTTGCGGTCGCTGGCATGGCGCTACTTTTTCTGCTCCTCGCGCCATTCGACATCGGAACGTATTCGATCGAGGGTGAAGCCGTGTCCGGGCCGGAGTTCCTCCGCCGCGCCGGCATTTTCCTTGGCCTGATCTGCGGTCTCTGCTTCGCCATCGGGTACGCACTTCTGCGCGAGCGCGCCTGGTCACGGCCCTTGATGATCGTGTACTGGGTGGTGGTAGCGATCGGCATGGTGCTCCTGGGGTGGAACAGCAGCAACGGCGAGTTTTCGTGCAATCTCCTGTTCACGGCCATTCCTCTCCCGATTGCAGCGTGGTACCTCTACAGGAAGGCGGACGTGGTCCGGTACTACGACGCGCTGACTTTCAGCGACGCCATCCGGCCTGCCCCGCCATCCGGTCCGTCGGTTTCGGCGTAGCTCCCGCCGATTTTTAGTTTCGCGGGACCGATGATTCCTGGACGGTTCCGGAGTCTCTACCCCTAACGAACAACTGGAGGAATACGAATGGATAGCGTGGTGCACTTCGAGATGCCGTATGGGGATCGTGACCGGATGAAGACGTTTTACGAGAGCGCGTTCGGGTGGAAGACGGAGACGCTCGGGCCGGAGATGGGGAACTACGTGGTGGCGAGGACGACGGAGACGGGGCCGGATGGCCGTCCGGTGACTCCCGGCGCGATCAACGGCGGGTTTTATGAGCGGCCGGCCGGTGACATGGGCCAGCATCCGTCCGTGGTGATCGCGGTGGATGATGTGCACGCGGCGATGCAGAAGGTCACCGCGGCGGGCGGTACGATCCACGGTGAGCCGATGGAGATCCCCGGAGTGGGGCAGTACGTGTCGTTCCAGGATACGGAAGGGAACCGCGTGAGCATCCTGCAGCCGCTGCCCCGTACCATGCCGTGATGAAAGCCGTCGCGCTGCTCCTTGCCCTCTCGTTGTGGCCAGTGTGTCCGGCAACGGGGCAGGAGCGGCGCGACACGTTCGCATCGCGGCTGGAGGTGCTCGCGCTGCTGCAATCGGCGAACGCGGCGATCCTGGCCTCCTCGAGCGCCACACGGACGCTGGAGGAGTGGTGCGGCGAGCACCACATGGCCGCCGATCCGCGGATCGTAGCGGTGCGCGTGCCGGGCGAGAGTAAGGCTCCCTCCGCCGAACAGTTGCAGCGGCTCGGCGTTGCCGATGCCGCCGAGGTGCGGTACCGGCGCGTGGAGCTCCGGTGCGGCGTGCACGTGCTGTCGGCAGCGGACAACTGGTACGTGCCGGCCCGGCTGACACCGGAGATGAATGCGCTGCTGGAGACCACGGACACGCCCTTCGGCAAAGCCGTGCAGCCGCTGCACCCGTACCGGCGGACCATCGCCATGACGCTGTTGTGGACGCCGCTGCCGCGCGGTTGGGAGCAGCAGCGGCATCCGCGCTTCCTCTGGCATTCGCGCCGCGTGCTGGCGATGCCTCAGGACGTCTTTCAGCACCGGGCGGTGCTGTACACCGCGGAGCATCTGCCGTTCTCGGAGGTGGTGGAGACCTACCGGTCGGAGTTGCTGGCGTTCGATCGTGCAAATTGAAACCGTAAGTTGCAATTTGCACGAAGGGTATCTATCCTGAACAGGCTGAGTGACTTAGATGCTTGTCATGTGCGCGATTGCGGGCAACTACAGCACTGACAAGTACTACCCCCGCATTGTTCGTGCGGTCGAGCGGATCCTTTCCAAAGGAGAGGTCGTGGCGCCGTGGATGTCTTCCTTGGGATGGGGCCGCTCGCGACTCCACGAATCTACGCGGAGTAGAAGAGTCCGCAAGGTTTGTCATCCCGAGCGT
>JAXDJK010000146.1:0-6267 GCA_034665665.1 Acidobacteriota bacterium | reverse complement strand
TACGCAGGTTTGGACTGACGGTGGCCTCAGACACCGCTTTGTCGCGGCGCATGAGCGGCGTCGATCATGCGCATCTCGAAGCGCGCCACCTCGGCGACGAGGGGGTCTTCGTCGTCGACGAAATCGGCGAGGAAGGCGCAGGCCAGGTCCTCGGTGAATGGCGACTCCGGGCGGGTGGCGATGCGGGCGAACGAGTCGGCGAGACGGTTGGCGTCATCGAGCAGCGTGGTCGTGAGCGGCGCGCTGCGGCGGAGGAGCATCTCGCGCCAGGAGGTGATGATGTATTGCACGAGCCCGAGGCGGGGGGAGGTTGCGACCTCCTCCAGCCAGGGGTCGGGAGTGGGCGGTGCGGCGCCGCGGATCAGGGCGGCCACGCCGCGCTGGAGCTCGGCCAGGTCGACGCTCATGCGCAGAATCTCGCGTGGAGGAGTGCCAGCTCCTCGGTGAGCGCGTCGTGCCCGATCGGGCGGATGGCCTGGGGGAGGAACTCGTAGACGATCACTTCCACGTTCGCCGCGCGGCGGAGGACGATGTCGGCCAGGTGGCGCGCGGTCTCGTCGGTGCGGCGCGAGTGCACGTCCAGCCGTACGCCGTCGTGCTCGACGCCGTTGGCGATGTGCACCTCGCGCACGGGGCGGAAATCGAGCTCGTCGAAGAAGGCGTCGAGGTCGAGGCGCTGGTTCTGCGCGTCGCACTGCAGGTTGTACACATCGAGCAGCAGCCCGCAGCCGGTCCGGCGGGTGAGCTCGTTGAGGAAGCGCGCCTGCGAATAGCGCGATTCGGGATGCGGCGGGAGCAGGTCGACGACGTTCTCCACAAGAAAGGGCACGGCATAGCGCTCCTGGATTGCGTCGATGCGCCGGCAGAGCAGGTCGAGCGCTTCGGCCGCGCGCGGGAGCACGAGCATCGTTCCGAGCATGGCCCCGTCGACGCGCGTGTAGCCGAGGTGCTCGCTGTGCCAGGCCACGTCCACGGTGGCGAAGAGCTGGTCGAGCAGGGAGAGGTAGTCCTCGCACCAGCCGTCGTGCGAGCCGATGGAGAGGCCGACGCCGTGCACGAGCAGGGTTTTCGTGGTTGCGATGCGGCGCAGCTCGTCGAGCGTTTCGTCCGGGATCACGGCGCGGCCGTGCTGCTTACGCGCAATGGTGTCGGGCGTGGTCTCGACAAAGTCGACGTACGGGAGCAGGCGCTGGAGCAGCAGTTCGTCGCCGCCGTTCCAGGACATGCCGAGGGCTGGGGAAGGAGCGGGAAGCGGGGAGAGCGCAACCATCGATCTGCCTCCTGGATGCCGCGCGGAGGGAGCGTCCGCGCGGCTCGTGTGACGGCGGGTCAGCGGGCGACGACTTCGCGAATGGCCTCGCGGATGTTGATGTCGCGGTTGAAGCTCTCGCGCGGCAGCACGGAGATGCTGCGCACGGTTGCCAGCGAGGCCAGGTTGAGGCGCTCGTACACCGGCTCCTCGTTGATCTTGAACTTCAGGTCGAAGCCGGCCAGACCGCACGCCGGGCATCCTGCCTCGGCGTAGATCTTCTTCAGCAGCGTGTCGATCTCGACCGCCGTGATCCCCGCCTTCAGCTCCAGCGTCACTGATTTGTCTTTCAGACCATTGCTCATGAGTTGTTTCTCCTTCGCATCAGTAGTGACGCGAGGGTGCAAAACGTTTCACTCCGAGCCGATCACCCACTTTTCGTAGTCGTCTCCGGGCAGTTCCCGAACGAAGCGGGACGGTTCCATGAGGATGTCCATGCCGCCGCGGTCGCGGGCCATGACCGGGAAGACCAGATAGAGCTCCTGCTTGGCGCGGGTCACGGCCACATAGAAGAGGCGGCGCTCTTCTTCCTCGCCCGGGATGATCAGCTCCCGGGTGCCGGCTTCGTCGACGATGGGGGCGTCTTCGATGGCGCCTTCGAGCAGCGGCAGCGCTTCGGGGATGCGGCTGGGGAGGAGGCGGATGATGCCGCCGGGCACGCGCAGGGCGCGCTGGGAGGGGAAGCGGCCGTCGGCGAGCCAGATCACGAAGACGGTGCGCCACTCCAGCCCCTTGGCCTGATGGACCGAGGAGAGCACGATCTTCTCGTCCTCGGGGGCGACCACGGCCACGTCCTCGCCGGCGATGGGGTTGGCCAGCGCCACTTCGTCGAGGAACTGGGTGACGTCCTCGTAGCGGAGCGCGTACTGCGAGAGCTGTTCGAGGTCGTCGAGGCGCGCCTGCGCATTCGGGAACTTCGAGCGGGCGTAGTCGGCGTATCCGCGCTCGACCACCAGGCGGATGGTCTCGGACGGATTGTGCCGCATCGACTCGCCGGCGATGAGCCGCAGCACGCTGCGCAGACTCTCGAGCGAGCCGATGGCGCCGCGGCCGGTGGCCTCCACGCCGCGCAGGTAGCGCTCCAGCGGATCGGGCGACGTGCCGATCTTTCCCCACACCTCGGCGGCGATCTTCTCGCCGATCTTGGGATACAGCTTCAGCACGCGTTTCCACGACAGCTCGTCACGCGTGTTGGTGACGATCTTCAGGTAGGCCAGCACGTCCTTGATGTGGGCCTGCTCGAAGAACCGCACGCCGGAGCGGATCTCGTACGGGATCAGCCGGCGCGAGAGCTCCATCTGCAGCTCGAGCGACTGGTAGTGCGAGCGGTAGAGCACCGCGATGTCGCCCAGCTTCTCCCCCTCGTCGCGCAGCTCCAGGATGCGCTGGGCGATGAAGGTGGCCTGTTCGAAGACGTCGTCCACGCCCACCACCGCGGGATCCGGCCCGTCGCCGCGCACGGCCTGCAGCTCCTTGCGAAACTGGAAGCGGTTCTGGGCGATGGAGTGGTTGGCCAGCTGGAGGATCTGGCGTGTGGAGCGGTAGTTGATCTCCAGCTTGTGGATGGTGGCCTCGGGGAAGCGCAGCGGGAAGGTGAGGATGTTCTCGAACGAGGCGCCGCGGAACGAGTAGATGGATTGCGCGTCGTCGCCGACCACCATCACGTTCCGGCGCACGGCGGCCATGCCGTCGATGACGTCGGCCTGCAGCTTGTTGGTGTCCTGGTACTCGTCGACCATGATGAAGCGGAAGCGGCGCTTCAGGGCCTCGGAGATCTCCGGGTGGTCGTCGAGGAGGATCTTCCAGAAGACGAGCAGGTCGTCGAAGTCCATGGCGTTGGCTTCGCGCTTCCGTTCTTTGTAGCGGCGGAAGACGTCGATCATCTCGTCGCGATACAGGCCGAAGTGGGGGAAGTTCTGCTCGAGGTGGAGCTCGAGCGGGGTGCGGGTGTTGAGGACGAAGGAGTAGATGTCGAGGAGGACGTCGCCTTTCGGGAAACGCTTCTCCAGGGTCTTGATGCCGAGGGAGGAGACGGCGGACTCCATCATCTCCTTGGAGTCCTCGGCGTCGAGGATGGTGAAGTTGGAGCGGTAGCCGATGGCCTCGGCATGCCTGCGCAGCAGGCGGTTGCCGATGGAATGGAACGTCCCGCCCCAGATCCGGCGGGTGTCGATGGTGACGAGCTGCTCGACGCGGCTGAGCATCTCCCGGGCGGCTTTGTTGGTGAAGGTGACGATGAGGATGTCGCTGGGATCGACGCCGTCTTCGATGAGCCGGGAGACGCGGTAGGTGAGGGTGCGGGTCTTGCCGCTGCCGGCGCCGGCGATGACCAGCATCGGCCCCTCGCCGGCCATGACCACATCGAGCTGTTCGGCGTTGAGGTCGTCCTCGTAGCGGACGCGGTACTGTTTCTGCGGCTTTGCGGGGGCTTTGAGGGTGTAGCGGCGGATTTTCGTGGTGGTGGACATGGGGCTGCGGAAGCGTAGCAGCAGTTGCGGGTGCGCCGTGAAAGGCACGGGAGGATAAAGGCACGGGGGACTCACAGGGAGACACAGAGACACAGAGGGGGACGGAGAAGGCAACTTTTTTAGAAGGCTGTTTGGCCTGTGGCGGGTGATTGGGTTGCTGTTGCTGGCGTTGCCGGTGTTTGGCGGGGGGCAGGTCACGGCGTCGAAGGCGGCGCTGTCGACGGCTTCGCCGCTGGCGACGAAGGCCGGGTTGCAGGTGCTGAAGCGCGGGGGGAACGCCATCGATGCGGCGGTCACGGTGGCGCTGGTGCTCGCGGTGGCGCACCCGCAGGCGGGCAATCTCGGCGGCGGCGGGTTCCTCACGTATTACGACGCCTCGACGAAAGGCGTGTGGACGCTCGACTTCCGCGAGGTCGCGCCGCTCGCTGCCACGCGCGATATGTTCGCGAAGTCGAAAGACGCCGCGCGCACCGGGCCCATGGCCATCGGCGTACCCGGCACCGTGGCCGGCCTCGAAGCGATGCACGCGAAGTTCGGCAGCCGTGCATGGAAAGAACTGGTCGAGCCGGCCGCCGGTCTGGCCCGCGAAGGCTTCCACGTCGACGCGGAGCTCTACGCCGATCTCCTCGACGCACAAACCACCCGCAAGATCGCCGCGGCGCCGTTCTTCATCGACGGCAAGCCGGTCGCCAGTGGCGCGTCACTCCCGCAGCCGGAGCTCGCCGCCACATTGCAGCGGCTCGCGGAAGCGGGTCCGCGCGATTTCTACGAAGGCGAGCTGGCCGCCAAGCTCGTCGAAGGGCTGCGCACCGCCGGCGGGAACCTCGGCTATCGCGATCTCCGCGAGTACAAGGCTCTATGGCGCGCGCCGATCCAGTTGCGCTTCGGCGCGTACGATCTCTACACCGTCGCCCCTCCCTCCGGCGGCGCGCTGGTGATCGGCGAGACGCTGAACATCCTCAGCGGCCTCGATCTCGCCGCGGCCGGCTTTCAGACGCCGAAGGCCATCCACTACATCCTCGAGGCCGAGCGCCGCGCCTACATCGATCGCAACAAGTACGTCGGTGATCCCGTGGGCACGCGCATCCCGTATCGCGAGTTACTCTCCAACGAACGCGCCGCGCTGTGGCGCAAGTCGATCGACCCCGTGCGCTCCACGCCGACGGTGACGCTCACCGAGCCGGGCGCCATGCTGGCCGAGGGGGAGCACACCACACACTTCACCATCGTGGACGAGCACGGCAACATCGCCGCCGTCACGACCAGCCTCGGCGACAATTTCGGCAGCGGCGTGCTCGTGCCGGGCCTCGGCTACTTCCTCAACGCCGCAATGGACGACTTCACCATCGCCCCGGCCGCGCCCACGCGCGACGGCCTCGTGCAGGGCAACACCAACGTCATCGAGCCGGCCAAGCGCGCCGCCTCGTCGATGTCACCGACGATCATCCTGCGCGACGGCAAACCCTTCCTCGCGCTCGGCACGAAGGGCGGCCCCGCCATCCCGAACATCATCCTGCAGGTCTTCCTGAACATCGCCGTCTACCGCAAGTCGCTCCAGGAAGCCGTGGCGGCGCCGCGCTGGCACCATCAGGGCGTGCCGGAAGACGCGCAGTACGAGCGCACCCGCGTCCCCGCGGCCACACTCGAAGCGCTCAACGCCATGGGGCAGGGCGTGATCTCGCGCGAAGCGATCGGTGACGTCCACGCGATCCTCTTCGACAAGGGACGTATCTACGCCATCGCCGATCCACGCCGCGGCGGCGCCGCCGGCGGCTACTGAAAGGATGACATGAACGACGAGTTGAAAGTCGAAGCAGCGCGCGCCGCGCTCCACGAGGTGCGATCCGGCATGACCCTCGGCCTCGGCACCGGCACCACCGCCGCCGAATTCGTGAAGCTCCTCGGGCAAGCGCTGCGTGACGGCACCCTCACGAACATCCGCTGCACCTGCACCTCCGAGCAGACCGAGACCCTGGCCGCATCGCTCGACGTCCCGACTTTCCCACTGCACCAGGTCACGCCGATCGACCTGGCTGTCGACGGCGCCGATGAGATCGACGCCGGCCTGCGCCTGATCAAAGGCCGCGGCGGCGCACTCCTCCGCGAAAAGATCGTCGAACAGCAGGCCACGCGTTTCATCGTGATCGCCGACGAATCGAAGCTCGTGGAGAAACTCGGCGTCGGCGTCCTGCCGGTGGAAGTGACCCCGTTCGCCAAGGACGTCCTCATGCGCCGCTTCACCGAGATGAAGCTCGCCCCCGTCCTCCGCCTCCGCGACGGCGCCCCACGCGTGACGGACGAAGGCCACCTCATCCTCGACATCCGCGTCCCCTGGCAAGCCGACATCGCCGCCGTCGTCGCCAGAATCCGCGACCGGGCGGGGGTGGTGGAGACCGGGTTTTTCCCCACCGAAGCGACGGAGGCGATCCTCGCCGGTTCCTCAGGGTTGCGCCGCCTCAAGCGCCCGTAAAGGTTTGTCATCCCGAGCGT
>JAXDJK010000145.1:0-3216 GCA_034665665.1 Acidobacteriota bacterium | reverse complement strand
AGCAGCGCACGTGGCCACACGCAGAAGTAAACGCGAGTCCCAGCGGCAGCGCTCGTGGCTATACAAGAGCGGCGGGAAAGCGCCGCACTCCAAACGCTTCGCGGAGACCTTTCACGCTTATCGCGATAATTGGTTCATCCGCCGAGTGAGCGCCTCCACCGAACGCTCGTCGAGCGCCACGTGCACCGCGTTCCATGCGCCGCCCTGCTTCTCCAACAGGCCTACCGACACCGGGTAGTCGAATCGCCGCGGGCCGGCGCTGGCGGGGTTGAAGTACAGCACCCCGCCCACCCGCTCGTGGTGCGGCAGGTGGCTGTGGCCGAAGAGCACCAGATCCGCCGGCTTGCGCCGCAGCGAGTCCACCACCCGCGCATCCGGCTTGTGCGGGCGCGGGAGGATGTGGGTGAGCAGCACGCGCAGTCCGTCGATCTCCAGGCGCTCGATCTCCTCGCCCGTGGCGTCATCGTTGTTGCCGTCGACGCTGGTCACCGGCGCGATGGCGTTCAGCGCGGCGAGCACGTGTGCGCCGCCGATGTCGCCGGCGTGAAGGATGCGGTCCACACCAGCGAAGAGCGAAGCGATGGCAGGGTGGACCTGGCCATGGGTGTCGGAGATGATTCCGATGCGTGTCACGCCTGATATCGTTGCACGCCACTGGCCTGAAATCCGCAGCCGAGGTCGACAGCGCATGAGCAATGAAGATTCATCCCGCGAGAACTTCGAGCACCTGAGCAGCGAATACGCGCAGGCGCTGCAGGCCTACACCGCCATCGAGACGCAGGCCTCCACGCTCCTCCTCCTCGGCTACACGGACGAGTTCCGGCAATTCATCGAACAGTTCATCGCCATGGCCACCAGGGCCAAGGAGCTGGCCATCGAGAAGAACGAGCCGAATTTCGTGGAGTGGTTCGGGGAGCTGATCCGGAAGGCCGAAGCACTCCGGAAGTCGCCTGTATGATCCGGCTCGCCGTCGCCCTCGTCCTTCTGGAGGTCACGATGTCCACCCTTGCCGCTCCCGCCGCGCTCGACCGCCGGATCGATGACGCCGCCGCCAAAGTCGAGACCGCGGTCATCGCCACCCGCCGCGACATCCACGAGCATCCCGAGCTCGGCAACCGCGAAGTCCGCACCGCCAAGCTCGTCGCCGACCGCCTCCGCTCCCTCGGCATCGACGTGCAGGAGAAGGTCGCACACACCGGCGTCATCGGCATTTTGAAGGGCGGCAAACCAGGCAAAGTCGTGGCGTTGCGGGCGGATATGGACGCGCTGCCGGTCAGCGAGCAGGTCGATCTGCCGTTCGCTTCGAAAGTGCGCACCCAGTACAACGGGCAGGACGTAGGCGTGATGCACGCCTGCGGACACGACGCCCACGTGGCCATCCTCCTCGGCGTGGCCGAGGTGCTGGCCGGCGTGCGCCAGGACCTCGCCGGAACGGTCAAGTTCATCTTCCAGCCCGCCGAAGAAGGCGCGCCGCAGGGCGAAGAGGGCGGCGCCGAGCTGATGGTCAAAGAAGGGGCGCTGGAGAACCCGAAGGTCGACGCAATCTTCGGCCTGCACGTCACGTCGCGCTTCGCCGTCGGCGAGCTCGCGTATCGTCCCGAGGGGATGATGGCCGCGGTCGACAGCTTCAAAATCGTCGTGCACGGCAAGCAGACCCACGGCGCGTATCCGTGGCTCGGCATCGATCCGATCGTGGTGGCCTCGCAGATCGTCCTCGGCCTGCAGACCATCGCCAGCCGCCAGGTCGATTCGACGGTTGCCCCGGTGATCGTCACCGTTGGCGCCATCCACGGCGGCGTACGCAACAACATCATCCCGGACGAAGTGGAGATGATCGGCACGCTCCGCTCGCTCGACGCGGAGATGCGCGAAGACATCCAGCGCCGCGTGAAGCACACCGCCGAGGCCATCGCCGGCGCGGCCGGTGCCACCGCGAGCGTGACCATCGAGCGCGGCTACCCGATCACCTACAACAATCCCGCCCTGACCGAGCGTGCCGTCCCCACGCTCCGCCGGGTCGCCGGTGCCGAGCACGTGCGCCTGGTGAACCCTGTCCTCGGCGCGGAAGATTTTTCGTTCTTCCAGCAGAAGGTGCCGGGCCTCTTCTTCTGGGTCGGCACGCGTCCCGCGAACCAGACCCCTGAGGAAGCAGCGTCCAACCACTCGCCGAAGTTCTACATCGACGAGAGCGGCCTCGGATTGGGCGTGCGCGCCCTCGCGCACGCCACGGTCGATTACCTGAATCCAAAGTAGCTCGGCAGGTGGTCTGTCATCCCGAGCGAGGGCACAGCGCTGAGCGCAGCTGATGGTGAAAGAAACCGGTAGGCTATGCGAGCGGATTCGATGCTGAGGCCGTCAACGCTATGGTGCCTTTTGAGCCCGATCCCGAGCATGGTCCCGGGAGATCGCGAACTTGGTTTGGAGAGGCGTCGATGTGAAAGCAACGACGTCGTCCCGTTTAAAAGATTGCAGATTCTTGATCTCCTGCTCGGGTCCGCACACATTCATTTCACGGAGGAAATGTGCGCAAGAAGCGATTCCCCAGGAGCCGGAAGAAGAATAAGCGAGTTCTCGATCAGATCAATCACAACGCGGCGGGAGTGGACATGGGGTCCACGGAGATCTGGGTGGCAGTAGGGGAACACCTGAGCGAGGACCCGGTTCGGCGGTTCGGAACCACGACGGCCGAGCTGAGAGCCTCGGCCGAGTGGATGAAGTCGATTGGTGTGGATACGGTGGCCATCGAAGCGACTGGTGTGTACTGGGTTCCGGCGTATGAGACCTACGAGGAGTACGGGCTGAGGCCGATCCTGATCAACTCGCGGGCGATCCGAAGCTTCAACGGAATGAAGAAGAGCGACTACATCGACTGCCAGTGGATTCAGCTGCTGCACACGTTCGGGATTCTGCAGCCCTCGATCCGACCGGAAGCGGAGATGATCGAGCTGCGGGGATACATGCGGCAGCGGCGGAATCTGACCGAGCAATGCTCCGAGCAGATTCTGCTGATGCAGAAGGCGCTGACCTTGATGAACCTGCGGCTCGATCAGGCAGTCACCGACATCACCGGTGTGACCGGCCTGCGGATCCTGCGGGCCATCGTGAATGACGGCCAGCGCGATCCGAAGAAGCTGGCCGAAATGCGTGATCCCGCGTGTGCCAAATCGGAAGAGCAGATCGCAGAAGCGTTGACCGGACACTATCGGGACGAACAGT
>JAXDJK010000144.1:0-5556 GCA_034665665.1 Acidobacteriota bacterium | reverse complement strand
TTAACCGCCAACCGACAACCGCCAACTGACAACTGTTTCGGTCAGGCCATCTTGCGCATGGCCTCTTCCACCTGCTCGGCTGTCGGCATGACGCCCTGCACGAGGGGGCCTTCGAGCCATTCGTATTCGCCCTTCATCAGGTTCTGCACGACTTTGTAGGCCAGCTCGTCGTGGTTGTCGAAGAGGGTGCGGAAGTTCTGGTCGATGCGGATGCGGGCTTCGCGGCAGAAGAGGTCCGCGAGCTCCATGGCGTTCTTGTTGCCCTGCTTCTCCAGCATGGCGGCGTAGCTGATGGAGGCCGACATGGCGAAGAGGTCGGTGCCGATGTCGACGATGCGGAAGAGCACCATCTGCTTGCGCTCGAGCTTGGCCTGGAAGCGCATCATGGCGTGGAAGATCGAGCGCGCCAGATGGCGCGACTGCCGCTCGATGTAGCCCATGTGACCGGAGAGGCGGCCGAACTCGCCGTGCTTCGGGAAGCGGCTCCAGCCGATGTACTTGGACGGATACCAGGTAGCGTAGAACGCGCCGGCCTTCGCGGCTGCCGCGGCCTTCTCGCCGGTCGGCGTCTCCGGGAGGAGGATCTTGTAGCCGCGCTTCATGTGCGGGTCGACGGCTTCGCGGGCGATGAAGAGGTGCTGGATCTCGCTGGTGCCTTCGAAGATGCGGTTGATGCGCATGTCGCGCATGATCCGCTCGACCGGGTACGGCTTCTCGCCGCGTGCTTTGAGGGATGCCGAGGTCTCGAAACCGCGGCCGCCGCGAATCTGCACGAGGTGGTCGACGCACTGCCAGGCCACCTCGGTGTTGAAGAGCTTGGCCATGGCCGCTTCGAGGCGCAGATCCACTTCGCCCTTGTCGGCCAGGCCGGAGGTCAGCCATACGATCGCTTCCATGGCGAAGGTGTGGGACGCCATCCACGACAGCTTGGCCGCCACCGCTTCGTGCTTGCCGATCGGCAGGCCCCACTGCACGCGCTCGTTCACCCAGTCGCGGGCGATCTCGAGCATGCGGCGGGCGCCGGCGGCGCAACCGGCCGGGATGGTCAGGCGGCCGGTGTTCAGGGTGATCAGCGCCAGCTTGAGGCCGAGGCCCTCGCCCCAGAGGAGATTCTCATTCGGGATGTAGACCTCGTTGAAGCGCATCAACACGTTGCCGATGCCGCGCAGGCCCATGAACTGGCAGCGGTGCGCGATCTCGACGCCCGGCGTGTCGGTCTCGACGATGAAGGCGGAGATCTGCTTCTTCTCCTTCCCCTTCACGACCTTGGGCGGGGTCTGGGCCATGACCACGATCAGCTCGGCCTTGAGGCCGTTCGTGCACCAGAGCTTCTCGCCGTTGAGGATCCAGCCCTTGCCGTCGGGGCTCTTGCGGGCGGTGGTCTCCATCTTGGCGGGGTCTGACCCCACGCCCGGCTCGGTGAGCGCGAAGGCGGAGATGGCGCCCTTGGCCAGGCGCGGGAGGTACTTCTCCTTCTGCTCCTTCGTGCCGAAGAGCTTGAGCGGCTGCGGCACGCCGATGGACTGATGTGCGGAGAGCCAGGCCACGCTGGAGCCGCACCAGGTGGCCACCAGGCCGATGGCACGGTTGTAGTTCGTCGCGCTGAACCCGAGGCCGCCGTACTCCTTCGGGATCTTCATGCCCCAGGCGCCGAGCTTGTTGAAGCCGTCGAACAGGCCGTAGTCGTACTCGCCGTCGGCGTCGATCTTTTCGGCATCGACGTTCTCGGCGAGGAAGCGCTCCAGGTTGGCCAGGAAGGGATCGGCCTCCGCCTTGTCCTGAGCCGGCTGCTCGGGGAAGGGGTGGATCAGGTCCATGTTCAGCTTGCCGAGAAAGAGGTCGCCCACGAATGAGGGCTTTTCCCACTCCGTCTCGCGCGATGCTTCGGCAACTTCCATCGCCTCGACGGCGCCCTGTGTCTTGACTTCGGCCATGGTGACAACTCCTTAGCTGGGATCTTTCAGGAAGAGTGCCTATTCTGAATGAATGGTCATTCAGTCGTCAATCTCCCCGATTCTTCCCGCCTGATAAGCTTCGCGGATGAACCATGACGACACCGCGGCCGCACAGGAGATCGAAGCGCTGATCCATGACCGCGGGCTCCTGACGGGGCCGCGGCCTTCGATCGACCGGGAGAAGCTGCAGGACCACCTGCGGGAAGTGCTGCGGCTCCTGCACGTCGACCTGACCGACGAGAACCTGGTGGACACGCCGCGGCGCTGGTCGGAGTCGCTGGTGACGATGACCAGCGGCTACGACTACACGGACGTGAAGAAGCTGACCACGCTCTTCCGGCAGGCCTGTACGCGCGCCGACGAGAGCTGCCAGAACCTGGTGGTGATCGGCGGCACGTACAAGACGCTCTGCGCGCACCACATCCTGCCGTTCTTCGGACATTTCATCGTCGGCTACATCCCGCAGAACTGGATCATCGGGGCGTCGAAGATCCCCCGCATCGTGGAGGTGCACATGCGCCGGCTGCAGTCGCAGGAGCACCTGGCGCACGACATCGCGGACACGATCGAGCGGATCCTGGAGCCCCGCGGCATCGCCGTCTGGATGGGCGGCGTGCACATGTGCATGGTCATGCGCGGGGTGGAGCAGGAGTCGTCGTTCATGGAGACGAATGTGCTGCGGGGGTCGTTCCTGGAGGACGACCGGACGCGGCAGGAGTTCATGTCGATCGTGAACCGCCGCGGCACGCGGGAGTAACCCGCGGGTGTTTTTGCCGTAAACCAGGTCACCTGGATGTCCTCGCGCAAACGTCTGCTGCTCGCGCTGACGCTGATGCTGACTGTGGTCGGCGTCTCGCTGGCGTTTGCCGTGGCGCGCATGCATCACTGGCACGAGCACGGGTGGACCGGGGTGATGTACGCCCCCGAATTTGCGCAACCGGCGCGCATGACCCGGCCGGGCGCGGGCAAGCCGCCGTCGATCGGCGGGAGCCCGGGAGACCTGATTCCCTGGTACGGTGACTCGCCGGCTGCTGGTAAGGTCCACGCGGGCGATCGGATCGTGTCGGTGAACGGCATTCCGCGCCGCGACGCGAAGGCGTTGCGCGCGTTGCGGGAACGGCTGCGCCGCGGCGACGTGGTGACGTACGAGGTCGAACAGGGCGTCACGATTCGCGAGGTCCGCCTGCCTCTGGTCTCACCGTTCTCATCGCGCTATTTCGTCCTGCGCACGGCCATCGCGTTCCTGGTGGCGCTGACGTTCCTGGCCATCGCCATCATGGTGCTGCTGCGGCAGCCGAAGGACCCGCGGGCGCTGGTCTTCTACGCCTTCGCCACGGTATCGGCGATGTGCATCCTGGTGACGGTCGGCTCGGCCACCACGCAGGTCGGGGAGGGAAGCGTGGTGCCGACCTTCGGCCTCTCCACGGAGAGCACGCTCGTCTTCGCCGCCGTGGTGGTGGCCTACCCGCCGCTCCTGCTGCACCTGGCCATGGTGTTCCCGAAGCGGAGGCCGATCCTGGACGGCCGGCCGTACGTGATCCCCTGGATCTACGCGGGCGCCGTGCTGACCATGATCATCGTCGTGGGCACCGGACTGTTCACGGTGCGCATGGGGGAGGTCGGCGGAACGGCCTCGGCGATGGACCAGCTGGGCCAGACGCTCGAGCAAGGCCTGATCGCCACGGTCCTCCTCGGGTTGCTCCTGGCGCTTCAGGTGATTTTCGCGGGCCGGAAGCAGGGAATCGTTCAGGCCTTCCGCGAGCGGCCGTTCCGCGCGGTGCCGGCCATCTTCGCAGTGATGGTGTCGATCGCGGTGCTGATCGCGCAGGCGGGGCTGAAGAAGACCGGGGCCATCACCACCGGTGTGCTGATCCTGCTCCCCTTCATGGTGCTGCCGGTTTACCCCGTGCTTGCGTTCGCGACCATGGTCCGCAGCTACCGCGCGGCGAACGTGGAGGAAAAGCGCCAGGTGCAGTGGCCGATGTGGGGGCTGATGATCGCGCTCTTCACGCGCATGGTGGCCTACCTGATCATGATCCCGCTGGCCTTCCTCATCTCGTCGTTCAAGTGGGAGATGACGGATTGGCAGCTGCTCTTTCAGTTCTTGGACATCCTGCCGCTGGCAATCTCGGTAATTGTGCCGATCTCGTTCGCCGTCGCGATCCTGAAGTACCGGCTGATGAACATCGACGTGATCATCCGCAAGACGGTTGGCTACGCGATCCTCAGCGGCGCGATCGTCGTGCTCTACCTGATCCTCGTGGGTGGTCTCGGCACGATGCTGGTGCGGGTGGCGGGACTGCAGAACCAGACCATGGTCATCGCGTCGACACTCGTGGTGGCGCTGCTGTTCGTGCCGCTGCGGAACAAGCTGCAGACGCTCGTGGATCGCAATCTCTTCCGCCACAAGTACGACTATCCGGAGGCGCTGCGGGCCATCTCGGCCGACGCGCTGGTCTCCCAGGACCTCGGGCAGTTCGTCTCCGTAGCCGCGGAGAAGGTGCAGCAGGCGTTGCAGAATCGGGCGGTGGTGATCTTCACGGAGCGTCACGACGAGTACGTGGCCACGGCCAAGGTGGGGCTATCAGACGCGATCCTCGGCGTGCTGCGCGTGCCGGCCTCCTTCGCGGCGACGCTGGATCGCCCATTCGATCCGCGCCGGCGCACGCTGCCGGAAGAGGCGGCGGTGCCGTTGCGGCGGATCGAGTCGTCGCTGGTCGTGCCGGTGGGCACGCGCGGGTTCGTGGCGCTGGCGCCGAAGCTCTCGGGCGCCGAGTTCGACGTGGAGGACATCGACTTCCTCCGCTCCGTGGCCGACCAGCTTTCGATGGCCGTCGATCGCATCCGCATGCACGCCGACGAAGCGGACTTTGCGCAGGCACGGGCCATCCAGCAATCGCTGCTCCCGCGGGAGATGCCGCAGGTGGCGGGCGTGGAAGCGAGCGGGATCTGGCAGCCGGCGCGCACGGTCGGCGGCGATTACTACGACCTGTTGAAGCTGAGCGAGACGGAGCTGGCCTTCTGCATCGGCGACGTGGCCGGAAAGGGTATGCCGGCGGCGCTGTTGATGTCCGGCCTGCAGGCGGCGGTACGCGCCTCAGCCACGCCGAACGGCGCGCCGCACGAGCTGTGCGAACGGGTGCGGCGGGTGGTGGTCTCGAGTTTGTCCGGTGGCCGCTTCGTGACGTTCTTCTACGCCACGCTGGACATGGCCACCATGCGCCTGCGCTGGTGCAACGCCGGCCACAACGCGCCGATCCTCGTGCGCGCGAACGGCGAGGTGGTCCGCCTCGCCGGCGGCGGCTCCGCGCTCACGCGCCTCTTCCGCGACACGCCGTTCGAGGACCACGAGATCGCCGTCACGCCGGGCGACCGGATCGTGCTGTTCACCGACGGCGTCTCCGAAGCGTCGGATGGCGCGGGCGAGCAACAGTTCGGCGAGACGGCGCTCGAAGAGCTGGTGGTAGCCCACCGCGCCGCCTCGGCCGAAGCGCTCCAGAGGACGATCTTCAACACGGTCGTGGATTTCAGCCAGGGCGAGTTGCAGGATGATCTGACGCTCGTGGTGGTGGCGGTTTAGCCAGCTTGTCATCCCGAGCGT
>JAXDJK010000143.1:0-3616 GCA_034665665.1 Acidobacteriota bacterium | reverse complement strand
CTGGCCGCGGGGACCGGGCCGGTTACGCGGGCTATCACGGAGATCATCGGCGATCCACGCGCGGCCATGGCCATCGACCCGAGCATCGGCATGCTCACCTCCGGGCGCATCCCGGCCGCGCGCGTCAATGCGCCGGCCGAGCTGCTGCCTCTGCGCTCCGGATCGTTCGATTTCATCTCCATCGGCTTCGCGTTACGCCATTTCGCCGACCTGCAGGTCGTGTTCGATGAATGCCACCGCGTACTCCGTCCGGGCGGGCGCATCCTGATCCTGGAGATCACGGCGCCGGAGTCGCGACTCGGGCGCGCGTTCCTCGGCGCGTACATGGGCGGCGTGGTGCCGCTGGCGGTGCGCATCCGCACACGCAGTGCGCGGGCGGCGGAGCTGTTCCGCTATTACTGGGAGACCACGCGCGACTGCGTGCGTCCGGCGGTGATCATGGAGACGCTGCAGAGCGCGGGCTTCGAGCAGCCGGCGCGCAACGTGGAGATGGGCCTTTTCAGCGAGTACACGGCTACGCGCCGTTAACTTCGCGGCGCCGCGCTTCCAGCCGCTCGATCTGGATCTCCAGGAACTCCCGCAGGGGCTGTTCCTGCTCGGCGGCGAGCGGCGAGAAGATGATCGCGGAGCGGAAGACGTACTCCGGATCGGCCTCCGTGTGCCGCACCTGCACGATCGAGCGGAGCACCTGGCAGGGGATGTACATCCCGCCGTAGCTGGGGAAGATCAGCGTGGCCGGGGAGCCCGGCTTGATCGGTGAGCGGTGCACGACGGCGGCGCCGGTGAGACTGAGGTCGATCAACTCGCCGTTGATGTCGGAGAGCTGCACCGGGATGGAAGCAGTCTCGTAGCGTTCCGAGCGGCGGCGCTCCTTGTTCTGGTTCGTAGCCATCAGCCCGTCAAGGGTACCTCACCCGGCTATACTCGCGCGCCGATGACCCGCACGGTCCCGCCGCCGCCCCAGCGGCTGCTCGTCTTTGCCCGCCTGCCGGAGCTCGGTGCCGTGAAGTCGCGCCTGGCCGCCAGCGTGGGCGACGCCGAGGCGCTGGCGATCTACGAGGCCATGCTGGCGGACCTCCTCGACTCTGTTGGTCACAGCACCTCCGAGCTGGAAATCGAGGTGCTCTGGGCGCCCACCACGGCGGCCAACGGCGAGCGCTTGCGCGCCGCCTTTCGCGATCACGCCGTGGCCATGCAGACCGGGCCGACCCTCGGCGACCGGCTGTCGATGGCCTTCTCGGAACGCTTCTTCTTTCACCAGACCCACAAAGTCATTGCCATCGGCGTGGACGATCCGACACTGCCGCGCGAGCTCATCGACCACGCCTTCGCGCTGCTGGAATCGTGCGAGTGGGTGGTCGGTCCGGCCACGGACGGCGGCTACTACCTGATCGGTTGCCGCGCCCTGGCCTTCGGCAGCGAGATCTTCAGCGGCATCTCCTGGGGCACGTCGACCGTCCTCGCGGAGACGCTGGCCCGGATCTCGGACGCACAGCAGACCGTGGCCCTGCTGCCGGCCCGGAGCGATGTCGATACGATGGCCGATCTCGATGGCTACCCGGCGGCGGGGCGGCTGGCCCGCTTGCTGGCGGCGCGCGCGGGATAAACTCGGCCCATGAAGATTCTGAACGCCGAGCAGATGCGCAACATCGACCGCCGCACCACCGAGCGGTTCGGCGTGCCGTCGATCGTGCTGATGGAGAACGCCGCCATCGCCGTGGTCGAGGCCATCGGCGCGCACTTTCCGGACGCCGATCGCGTGGCCATCTTCTGCGGCACCGGCGCGAACGGCGGCGACGGCTTCGCCGTGGCGCGGCATCTCGAGAACCGCGGCATCGTGCCGGTGCTGATCGTGGTGGGTGACCGCGCCTCCATCCGTGGAGACGCGGAGACGAACCGGGTCATCTGCGAGCGTCTGGGCATCCCGCTCTACGAAGTGCGCGAGGCGGACGACATCGAGACGGCCCTGGCCCATGCCGCCGATGCGGACCTGCTGGTCGACGCCATTTTCGGCACCGGTCTCAATCGCGCGCCCGAGGGGATGCACGAGGAGCTGATCCGCGGCATCGCCGAGTTGCGCATCCCGGTGCTGGCCATCGATCTGCCCAGCGGGGCGAACGCGTCGTCGCCGGAACCGTTCGAGCCGTGCATCCAGGCGGAGGTCACGGTGACGTTCGCGGCGCCGAAGGTCTGCCACGTCTTCGAGCCGGCCGCGACGTACTGCGGTGAGGTGATCGTGGCCGACATCTCCATTCCGGAGATCGCGGTCGATGAGGAGTCGGTCTCGCTGGCGCTGATCACGCCGAAAGACGTCCAGCCGCACGTGGCGCCGCGGCTACCCGCCACGCATAAGGGCACGTACGGTCACGTGGCCGTGATCGCCGGCTCGCCCGGCCGGAGCGGCGCAGCGGTGCTGGCCGCACGCGGGGCCATCCGCGCGGGCGCGGGGCTGGTGACGGTGATGACCGACCCCGACACGGCGCAGCTCATTCATGCCGCGTCGATCGAGTCGATGACGTACTCCGGCACCGCGCTCGATACCTTCCTGGCGAACAAGACCGCGGCCCTGATCGGCCCCGGGCTGGCGGACGACGAGCGTTCGTACCGGAACGTCCGTGCGCTGGTCGACACGATCGAACTGCCGCTGGTGATCGACGCCTCGGCGCTGAACGCCTTCGCCGGCCAGCCGCAGGCGCTGAATCCGCGCGGCCTGCCGCGGGTGATCACGCCGCATCCGGGCGAGCTGGCGCGCATCCTCGGCACCGACACGCACACCATCAACGCCGATCGCATCGGCGCGGCGCGGGCGGCAGCTCGGGCCACGAATTGCGTGGTCGTGCTCAAGGGCCACCAGACCCTCGTGGCCGAGCTGGACGACCACGTCTGGGTCAATCCCACCGGCAATCCCGGCATGGCCAGCGGCGGGATGGGCGACGTGCTCTCCGGCATCCTGGCCGCCTTCCTGGCCCGCGATACCGATCCACTCGACGCCGCCTGCGCCGCCGTTTACCTGCATGGCCTGGCCGGCGATCTGCTCGCCGAGGAGTTCGGCGACACGGGCCTGGCAGCGATGGACCTGGCGGAGCGGATCCCGAGAGCGATCCAGAAGGTGCGGGGCTGACGTGACGGTCTACGTCTGCGCGACGGAGGAGGACAGCGAGCGCGTAGGCCGCGAGCTGGCCCGCACGCTCTCCCCCGATGCGGTGGTGCACCTGGTGGGCGATCTCGGCGCCGGCAAGACCTTCCTGGCCCGCGCCATCGCCGCGGAGCTGGGGGCCGATCCGGCCGAGGTGGCCTCGCCGTCGTTCGCCATCGTCCATGAATACCCCCGGCCCGGCCAGCCGCCGATCATCCACATCGACGGCTACCGCCTCAGCGACAACCGTCGCGAATGGCTGGAGATCGGCATCCCCGAACTACTCTCCGGCCCCGGCGTGAAGCTCATCGAATGGCCCAAACGCGCCTTCGCAGAGTTCGAGGACGCGCACGTGGAGGTGGAGGTACGGGTGCGCGAGGACGGGGCGCGGGAGATCAGGGTGACGCGGTAAAGCAGTTCCTCGGAGTTCCTCGGAGTTCCTCGGTTCCTCGGCAGGTTCGCGGCCCTGCCGAGGAACTC
>JAXDJK010000142.1:0-3325 GCA_034665665.1 Acidobacteriota bacterium | reverse complement strand
GCTTCCGTCATCTGCCGGCGTCAACGCGATGTCGACCTGCCTGGCCTCGCGGACGACGATGGGCTGCACCCAGACCACGTTGCGCAACTCGAGCACCGCCGCTTCGGGGCGCTCGGGTAATGCACGTTCGACCGCGGCGCGCGCCATCTCGAGGTACGCGACGCCCGGCAGGACCTTCTCCTCCTTCACCCGATGGTCGGTGAGGAAGAATTCGTCGCCGGTGAACGTGGAGCGGTAGCGCTGTTCGCTCAAGTCGGACGTGTTGCTGTGGAGCAGCGGATGGAGAACCGCGGTGGCGGCACGCTGGATCGAGGCCGGCGCGCCGGCCGTCACGTCGATCCAGTAACGCTCCCTCGCGAACGGATACGCCGGGAGGCTGATCCGTTGCGGCCGCTGCTCGCCGTAAAGCATGCTCCAGTCGAGCTCCAGCCCTTTGACCCACAACTCGAGCACTCGGGAGAGCCTCTTGCCCGCGACCCACCTGCCGACGGTCTGCTGCAGGTCGGCGTCGCTGCTGAACAGCGACAGCCACTCGTTGCCGCGTTTCACCGAAGCCTGCCAGGTCTGCTCCAGTCCCTGCTCGCCGGCGAGCCACGCCTGCATTTTTCCAAAGAGCTCGTCCACGGAGGTGACGACGAAGGCCAGGCGTTCTTCCATCGCCTCGCGGCCGGTCTGGAGCGTGTACGCCATCGCGGCCGGATCGATGGTGGTCCGCCGCGGTTCGATGCACTCGACCAGGTCGCGGACCTTCTGCCGCAACTGCTCGGGGGTGCGCGCCGACAACACGATGGCCGTGCTCGTGCTGGCCGCCGCCTGCCGGACCGGCGCCTGATACTCCTCCACGATCACGTGCGCATTGGAGCCGCCGGCGCCGAAGGACGAGATGCCGGCGAGGCGCGGAATCGTCCGTCCGTCGATCACCGGCTGGTCCCAGGGCCGCAGGGTCTGGTTGACGATGAACGGCGTGGACGCGAAGTCGATGTGCGGGTTGAGTTGCTCCGAATGCAGCGAGGGGGCGATCTGCCGGTGCTGCATCTGCAACAGCACTTTCGTCAGTCCCGCGATGCCGGCCGCCGATTCGCAATGGCCGATGTTCGACTTCGCCGATCCGATCAGCGCGAAGCCGGTGTCGGTGGTGTACCGGCCGAAGGCCTTGCTCAGAGCGGCGATCTCGATCGGATCGCCCAGTTTCGTTCCGGTGCCGTGCGCCTCGATGTAGCTGATGTGCCGCGCATCGACGCCCGATTCCGCCAGGGCCCGCCGGATCGCGCCCGACTGCGCCTGCGGATTGGGGACCGAGTAGCCGTTGGTCTTGCCGCCGTGATTGAGCGCGGTGCCCCGGATGACGCCGTAGATGTGATCGCCGTCCCGCTCCGCCTCGGACAGCCGCTTCAACACGACCACGCCGACCCCTTCGCCCGGAATGTACCCGTCGCCCCCCTCGCCGAAACTCTGGCAATGGCCGGCGCTGGAGATGAACTGGCCGGCGCTGAGGATCAGGTATTTGTTCGGGTGAATGCTGACGTTGACGCCTCCGGCGATGGCCAGGCTGGTTCGCCCGAGCTTCAGGTCCTGACAGGCGACGTGGATCGCCGTCAGGGACGAGGAGCACATGGTGTCGAGGGTCATGCTCGGCCCGTGGAGGTTCAACTGATACGACACGCGGTTGGCGACGCTGGCACCGCTGCTGGCCACGCCCAGTCGATTGCCGCGCGCCGTCGCGTCGGCGCCTAAGAGCTGGTACTCGGTGTACATGACGCCGACGTAGACACCGACCTGGCCGGCCAGATCGTCGTCGAACGGCACCTGCAGGCTGGCGCGCGTGTAGCCGGCGTCTTCGATCGCCATCCAGACGTGCTGCAGAAACAGGCGTTCCTGGGGATCGATCCCCTCGGCTTCGACAGGCGAGAGGTTGAAGAACAGCGGATCGAATTCGTCGACACCCTGAATGAAGCCGCCCCACTTGCTGTAATGACGTCCGGTGGCGGTGCGGTCTTCGGCGTAATACTCGCGCCAGTCCCAGCGCTCCTTCGGGACCTCGGTGATGCAGTCCTTGCCGTCGCGCAGATTGTTCCAGTAGGCGTCGAGGTCGACCGACTCGGGATAACGCCCGCTCAGGCCGATGATGGCGATCGGCTCATCGTGCCCCTCGTGCTTCGGCCGCGCGGTCGCTGCCGCCTTCCGCCGGCCCGACCGCCGCTTCGATGCGGTTTTCACTGCAGCGGCAGGCCGCGCCGGCGGGGCGTCGGTTGCGTGCGGCGTGGCCGTGGCGAACAGCGTGCGGAGTTGCGCGGAATGCTGTTCGACGAAGTAGCCGGCCAGCTCGCGAATGGTCTGGTATTCGAAGAAGAGGGTCTTCGGCAGCGATCCAAACGTCGACTCCATGTGGCTGGTCAACTTCATGGCCAGGATGGAATCCATTCCGTAGTTTTCCAGCGCCGCACGGGGATCGACGTTCTCGAACGACAGTTTCAGCAGCTCGGCGAATTGCTTGCGCAGATAGTGCTGCGTCCTCTCCGCGAGGTCGGCATCACCCGCGGCAGCCACCGCTTCCGGCGCGACCGCGCGGCCGGCTGTTGGCGCCGGGGCGGCCAGCACCGCACGGCGGATGCGCGCCAGATCGCCTTCCACGACGATCAACTGGTCATGAGGGAGCTCGATGGCCCGATGGAACGCGTCCATGCCGGTCGCGGTTTGCATCGGCTGCATCCCGATGGTCTCTTGCAGCCGTTCGCGAGTGGCCGCATCGACGCCCATGCCGCCGTCCTGCCACAACGGCCAGTCGATGGAGCGCGTGCGGCCGCGGCGGAGCCCATCGGCGACCTGCCGGTTGCGATGCGCCGCAAAGTGGTCCAGGAAGCCGTTCGCCGCGGCGTAATCGGCCTGACCGATGTTCCCCGTCGCAGCGCCGATGGCGGAGAAGAGGACGAAGAAATCGAGGTCGACGTTCCGCGTCGCCTCATCGAGATTCATCGTGCCGGTGACCTTCGGCGCGAGCACCTGAAGGAATTCGGCGTTGTCCTTCCTGAGGATGAAGTAGTCCGCGATGATCCCCGCGGCGTGGATGATGCCGTCGAGCCGGCCATATTCGTCGCGAATCGAGGCGATGAGGTTCCGGACGTCTTCGAGGTTGCAGACGTCGACCTGGCGATGGCTCCGGCGCGGATCCGATACCGCATCGGCCGTGTGCACAGTGACGGGTGAACGTCCCGCGAGCACGACGCGCGTTCCCCGCGTGCGACCGAGGATTTCATTCGCGAAGAGCGTCCCGAGGCCGCCGCGGCCGCCGGTGATGAGGTAGATCCCGTCGTCTTTGACGGCGAGC
>JAXDJK010000141.1:0-4019 GCA_034665665.1 Acidobacteriota bacterium | reverse complement strand
ACGCTCGGGATGACAATGCTGGAGCGGTTTCGTGGTCCAATATGTCGGTCCAAATCCTGTTGCACCCCTGGGAGTCCCCGTGCGCCGACTGATCGCGTTGTTCGTGCTGTTGCTGCTGTTCTCCGCCTCCGCGGCATTCGCGACCACCGAAGCGGAAGCGTTCGACCGCAAGATCACGGCGCAACTGACCGCGCTCGACGCCGGAGCGGTGCCGATCTGGACGCAGGCCAACGCCGCACGCGAAGCCGACAAGCACGAGGACGCGATCCGGCTCTACGCCGCCGTGGCCGCGCGCGTGCCGTCGTTCTCCCACGCCCTGCGCCGCCAGGCCGGTGTAGAACTGCGGATCGGCCGTCATACCGACGCGCTCACGCACGTGCGCCAGGCCATCGCCATCGAACGCTCCTCCGAGAACCTGGCCCTCCTGGGCGAGGCCCTGGTACAGGGCGGGAAGGCTTCCGACCCCGAGTTGGCCGAAGCACGCGCTGTTGCGAACGAAGCGGTGGCTCTCCAGCCCGACGGCGAGTACGAGCATGCCGCACTCGCGCAGGTCGCCATCGCTTCGCAAGACCTCGCGCTTCTGCGCAAGGCCACCGAGCGTCTGGAGGTCATCGCGCCGAAAGATCCGAACACGTACGTCTACCGCCACGTCATCGCCGCTTCCGAGGGCGACTTCGACGCCGCGGAAACGGCGCTCGTGCAAGCCCGGACCCTCGGCCTTCCGCAGGAAGCCTACGAGGCCATGGCCAGTGACCTCGACAGCGCGAAACCCTTCTACCTCCGCTGGTGGCAGGCCGTCGCCCTGGCCCTCGCCGCCTGGGCCGCCACCTTCGCGCTGCTCCTCGGCGCGGGCTCGCTGCTCAGCCGCGCCGCCATGCGCGCCGCGCACGAAACGCCCGAGCACCTCGCCCAGAACACCACCGGCCTCAGTACGCGCGTGCGCCATGCCTACCGGGCCGTGCTCGTGCTCTGCTCCCTCTTCTATTACGCTTCGATTCCCATCGTGATGCTGCTCGTGGTCGGCGTTCTCGGCGGGGTGATCTACGCCTTCTTCGCCCTCGGGCGCATCCCGATCCAGCTCACGGTCATGCTGATGGTGGTCATCGCCATCTCCCTCTGGTCGATCGTCAAGAGCCTCTTCATCCGCAGTACCGACGAAGATCCGGGCCAGAAGCTCGACCTGACCACGCAGCCGCGCCTGCGCAATCTGCTCGAGGACGTGGCCGCGCAGATCGGCACCCGCGCCGTCGACAACGTCTATCTCACACCCGGCACCGAGGTTGCGGTCATGGAGCGGGGGAAGAGCCGCACCAGGGAGCGCTGCCTGGTTCTCGGAGTGGCAGCCATCGACGCTCTGAAGGTCCGTCCGTTCAAGGCTGTCCTCGGCCATGAATATGGCCACTTCTCGAACCGCGACACCGCCGGCGGCACGTTCGCCTTCGCCGTGCGCCGCTCGCTCCTCGCCACCGCCTACGCCCTGGCGCGCGGCGGCGCGGCCACCTGGTACAACCCGGCCTGGCTGTTCGTGAACGGCTTCCAGCGCGTCTTCCTCCGCATCTCCCAGGGAGCCTCGCGTCTGCAGGAGATCCTGGCCGACCGCTGGGCGGTGTTCGCCTTCGGCGCCGACGCCTTCGAGGAAGGGCTGCGCAGCGTGGTGGCCCACAGCGTCCGCTTCGATGCGCACGTGGACGCCACACTCAAGGAGATCGTGGACCGCAAGCTCCCGCTCGCGAACCTCTATACCTTCCAGCCCTCGACCCGGCCCGACGCCGAAAGTGTCGAGGAGCAGGTCCAGGCCGCCATCAATGCCGAGGCTTCCGAATACAACAGCCATCCCCCGGCTGCCGAGCGGTTCGCCCTCGGGCGGGCCCTGCACGCGCCGGAGCGCCCCGGCCAGGCGGACGACGACTGGCCGGCCTGGAGCCTCTTCGCCAATCCCGAAGAGCTGCAGCTGAGCATGACCGCCCAGGTCCGCGCGAACGTGCGGGCGAATCTCGGGATCGAGATCGCCGCAGCCGCAAATAACATGGTCAACTCCTGATCCTTCGGCGTCATCATTGACCCGTCGTCACGCTCCGGTTCGTCAGGATCGGACCCTTTCTCAGCCGCGTCCTGCTCGTAAGTTATTCATTCTTCGTGACTGATGATGCGGCACCCTGCTTGCCCTTAGTGAGACACAGTTATTTACGTCTACTTCGGCAATTATCTGGGGGATACACATGAAGGGATTCTCGCGCATGGCGCGTCAAGTCGCCATGCTGGCAATCGCGGTTGTTGTGATGCTTGGGGCATCGCAGCCGGCGTTCGCCGTCAAGGCTTATCCAGGAACCGTTACGTACTACCAGCCGGACGGCACGCCGTTCCAGGCTCGGATGATCGGCGATGAGCGCGCCGTGTTCGTCGAGACCGCCGAGGGACACACGGTGGTGAAGGATGCCGCCGGATGGTGGGTCCTGGCCGACCCCGCATCGAACCGCACCGAACGCCTCCGCCCGACGCATCTCGCGGCCGGCAAGGACGACGCGCCGCAGGCGTGGAGCAAACACGTCCGCCCGCAGATCGACGCCTCCAGACTGCCCGGCCCGCCGCGCGTCCAGCAGGACGACGGCACGATCGGCAACCTCTTTCGCAGCAACCGCACGCAGCGCGGCGGCCGCTTCAACGTCGCCTCGAACGCCGTAGGCCTGACCCCCACCACCGTTCCGGTGCTGGTGATCCTGGTCGACTTCTCGGACTTCAAGCACACCACCGGCGCGGGCGCGCCGATCGCCGGCGAACCGAACTTCAACCCGATCGCCGGGCAGCCGAATACCGCCTCCACCTGGCAGACGCTCCTCGGCGACCGCACCGTCGCCGGCGGACTCAATCACTTCTACTGGGAAGCGACCTACCAGCGCATGCAGTGGAACGTCACTGTCGCCCAGCGCGGCAAGGGGCAGGCCGGCACCGGCACGCTGGTGAACGACGGCTGGTACTCCAACCCGAACACCATGGCCTACTGGGGCGCCGCGAAGAGCAGCCCGCTGACCGGCTGCGATGAAGACAAGGGCTCCAGCGCCGGCGGCATCAAGGACCTGGTGACCTGGGCCGTGCAGGCGGCCGATCCGGACGTCAACTTCGCGCAGTACGACGCGAACGGCGACGGCTCGATCTCCGACGCCGAGCTGATGATCTTCGTCGTCCACGCCCGCGACGGCCAGGAGATGTACGGCTCCGGCTGCGACGGCGGCGACCCGAACAACAATCACATCTGGTCGCACAAGTGGAACATGCGCGTGAACGTGGCCGTGGACGGTAAGACCATCCCCACGGGCCATATCTACGCCATGGAGCCGGAGTTCACCCCCGGCTTCAACTTCGCGACCACGCCCTGGACGATCACCGACAAGTATTTCGGCGTCGGCGTGTTCGCCCACGAAGCGCTGCACACCCTCGGCGCGCCGGACGTCTACGACACCGGCTACGACGCCACCCCCGCCGGCGACTGGGACCTGATGGACTCCGGCAGCTACAACGGCGCGAAGTCGGGCACGCACCCGGCCCACATGGGCGGTCCGCTGAAGCAGGACATCAAGCTCAATGCCGATACGGACGCGGCCAGCTACGGCTTCATCCTGGAGTCGGAGATCACGAACGTGACCGCCGACGGCGCACCGCGCATCGACGGCACGGGCAACGGCACGAACCCGACGAACGTGCTGCACCGCATCCAGGCACCGAACAACGCCAACGAGTGGTTCCTGCTCGAGAATCGCGCGGCGGTCGGCTATTACGAGCCGTACCTGCCGGAGCACGGCGTGATCGTCTGGCACCGCGACCGCTCCGTCAGCGGCTCGGGCAACAACTCCTGGCCGTATCAGGTGAACGTCCTCCGCAAGGGGTGGGCGAATACGGTGGCCGGCCTGCAGGTCGATGCCTCCGGCGCGGCCTTCTCCGCCGATGACAATGAGACCTCGTTCACCGCGACGACGGATCCGAGCAACAAGCTCAATTCCGGCGCGGCCTCGGGGCTGAAGGAT
>JAXDJK010000140.1:0-9217 GCA_034665665.1 Acidobacteriota bacterium | reverse complement strand
TGTCATGTATCACCCGCCCGTCTCCGAGGCCTGGCAGGTGACCAAAGAATTGTCGAAGGTCCCGGCCGCACGCGCGCTCTTCGGCAACTACAGCGTCTTCGATCCCCTGCGCACAGCCGCGAACGCGATCACCATCGGCGCACTGGTCTCACTGCTCCTCGGCGTGATGATCTGGCTGCGCCGCCGCCGCACCGGCTACGCCGGCGCCTGCATCAAATGCGGCCGCACCTTCTGCCACCGCTGCAAGTCGTCGCGCGAATCGATGACCTACTGCACGCAGTGCATCCACATCTACCTCAAGCGTGACGGCGTGTCGCTCGACACCAAGCGCAAGAAGCTCGAGGAAGTGACGGACCACCACACCGCCACCGTCCGCCGCAACCGCGCCTTCGCCACGTTCCTCCCCGGCTCGGCGCAGCTCCTCGAGGGCCGCACCGCCTCCGGCATGATCGGGCTGTTCCTCTTCGCGCTCTTCGTCTGCCTGGCCATCCTGGTCGGCCGCCTCGCACCCGCGCTCGGCCCGTCGGCGGAAGTGGCGCAGTTGCTCGTGCGCATCGTAGCCATCGTGCTCGCGATCGTGATCTGGCTCTCGCTCTCCCTTCCCGTCTACCGGCGGAGGTCCATCGGCTAATGGCCCTCGAAGGGACACTCCGCGACTTCAGCCTGGCCGATATCTTCCAGCTGATCGGGCTGCAGCGGAAGACCGGCGTGCTGACGCTGCGCGGGAAGGACGACACCGTCACCGTCACCTTCCTCGACGGCAAAGTCGTCGGCGCGGATTCGCTGAACCGCCGGCTGGAGAACCGCCTCGGCACGGTGCTGATCAAGACCGGCGTCCTGACGCAGGACCAGCTCGGCCGCGCCCTGGAGATCCAGAAAGAGACGCTCCAGCGCCTCGGCTTCATCCTCACCCACTACGGCATCATCTCCGCCGAATCGCTCCGCGGCGCGATCCAGCTCCAGATCATGCAGATCGTCTATCGCCTCTTCCGCTGGAAGGACGGCGATTACCACTTCTCGCAGGAAACGACCATCGAGTACGACCGCGACAACGTCGTGCCGATCACCGCCGAGTCGATCCTGATGGAAGGCGCCCGGATGATCGACGAGTGGCCGATCATCGAGAAGCGCGTCCGCTCGTACGACATGGTCTTCCGCAAGAAACTGACGGACCAGGAGATCGTCGTGGTCGGCGCCGAGGATGCGGACGACATCGAATTCGACGCCGAGCCGGCCGCACGCCGCCGCAAAGGCCCCGCGTTGTCCGACAAGATCCGCATCTCGCAGGAAGAGAAGTCGATCTACGACATGGTCGACGGGACGATGACGGTCGGCGACATCGTCGAAGTCTCGCGTCTGGCGGAATTCGACACGAACAAAGCCCTCTACGAGCTGCTCACGCGCGACCTCATCGAAGAAGTGCGCGGCCCCAGCGCCGCCGCCGTGCTTCAGCAGGCCACGCCCGTCGACGAAACCGAAGTGGCCGAGACGCCCGTGCCGCTGCCACTCGTGCTGGTGCTGGTGATCCTGGCCATCGCCTCGCTGATCACGTCGTTCAAGAACCCGCTGAACTCCCTCCGCCCGCTCACCCGCGGCGTCTCCCTTTCCCCGGTCGTGGAGACGCGCAAAGCGATCTCCCTCCAGCGCATCGAAGCGATCGGCCAGGCCATCGAGAAATACAACTCCATCCACGGCCGCCTGCCCCAGCGTCTCCAGGAGCTCGCCCCCGCCTACGTCGCCCCGCGCATGCTCAGCGATCCCTGGGGCAACCCGTACAAATACCTCCCCGAGCCGGAGCGCTACCTGGTCATCGGCTTCACCGCCGAAGGCAAGACCGACACCGACCTATTCCTGCAGCGCGTAGTGGGGTTGGCGCTGCCGCCCGCGTCGTCGAAGCAGGAGACCGGCGGGATCGAGTTGATCGAGTAGGGTTGCCAGGTTTGTCATCCCGAGCGTCGAGCGAGGGACCTGTGCGGGTGGGGCGCGGGGAGTGTGGCTCGAGCACCGCGCCCCACCCGCACAGGTCCCTCGCTACGCTCGGGATGACAAACCGGATGACAAGCCTGGCGTGACGAATCGCAGCTTCCCCTCCGCCAGCCGAAACGTCACCGGCGTCGTCGTCACCAGCTCCCCATCCGCATAAACCTCCATGGCCCGCTCGCTCTCGAAGCGGAAGAACTTCCCTCGCCCCGTTTCCACGAACTCGCTGCGCACGTGCGATCCCGTGTAGGCGCGCGGAAGCGTCTTCAGGAGCTGCCCGCGGGTGGTCTGGTGGACGATGCAGGAGTCGAGCAGGCCGTCGTCGATCACCGCGGCCGGGGTGATGCGGATCCCGCCGCCGTACTGCCTCGAATTACCCACCGCGGCGAACATGATCACCGCGCTACGCGTCCCCTCCTCCGTCGTGATCTGCACCGGATGCGGCACGAAGCGCGGCAGCACGCGGAAGATCGCGTAGAGATACACGGCCGAGCCGCGCAGGAAACGCACGTTCCGGTTGGCAAACGCCGCCACCTCGGAATCGAAGCCGAGTCCTGCCACGCCGAGGTAACGGCGGCCGTTGGCAGTGGCCACGTCCACCTCGCGGATCGTGCCGTCGATCACCACGTCGCACGCGCGGCGCACGTTCCGCGGGATGCCCAGCACCTTCGCAAAATCATCGCCGGAGCCGGTGGGGATCAGGCCGAGCGTGCCACGCTCCAGGTCGAACTCGCGGAGGGCCATGTTGAGCGTGCCGTCGCCGCCACAGACCACCACCCGGTCATACCCGCCGCGCGAGGCCTCGGCACTGATGCGCACCAGATCGTCCGGACTGGTGCTCGGCTCGCAGTCCACACGGGCACCGCGCCGGCGGAGATACTCCTCGATCTCGCGCACATGGCGGCGCGCTCGGCCGCGTCCCGCCGCAGGGTTGTAGATGAGCTTGAGGTGCATGAGACCGGTGCGACAGTGTACCTGCCGTCCGGAACTTGAGGCACGCCGAAACGTACAATCTCACGCCATGAAGCTTCGGACTGCCGCCCTGCTCCTCGCTCTCAGCATCAGTTGCAAACCCACCAGCCCCGCCGACGCGCAGCAGCCCGCGCAGCAGCCCGCACCCCAGGCGAAGGCTCCGA
This sequence comes from Acidobacteriota bacterium, assembly GCA_034665665.1. GTDB lineage: Bacteria > Acidobacteriota > Thermoanaerobaculia > Gp7-AA8 > Gp7-AA8 > DASWOB01. Next base: position 6,101 of record JAXDJK010000140.1, on the reverse strand, counting down.
CCATCCCCACCACCGTCAGCGCCACCCGCCGCACGCCCATCGTGGTGGTGGCCCACAACGTCCTGCCGTCAGTGGTGAACATCCAGACCGAAGCGACCATCCGGCGCCGCGAGGCCGACCCGATGTTCGATCCCTTCGGCTTCTTCGGCGGCGGCCAGGAGCGCGACTACGCTTCGCAGTCCCTCGGCTCCGGCTTCGTCTGGTCGAGCGACGGCATCATCGTCACCAACAACCACGTCGTCGAAGGCGCGTCACGCATCACCGTCAACTTCAACGACGGCACGCAGCTCATCGCGAAACTCATCGGCGTCGATCCCGACAGCGATCTGGCCGTCCTCCGCGTCGACCAGAAGTCGCTCCCCGCCGCACCGGTCGGCACGTCATCCGACCTGATGATCGGTGAGAGCGTCGTGGCCGTCGGCAATCCGTTCGGCCTCTCCGGCACCGTCACCACCGGCGTCGTCTCCGCCCTCGGCCGCTCCGTCCCCTCGAAAGAAGCCGGGCGCACCTACACCGACTTCATCCAGACCGACGCCTCGATCAACCCGGGTAACTCCGGCGGGCCGCTCCTCAATATCGAGGGCAAGGTCATCGGCATCAACGTGGCGATCTACGCGCAGGGCCAGGGCATCGGCTTCGCCATCCCCGTCGACCGCGCCCGCAAAGTGATCCAGGACCTGCTCCGCTTCGGTGAAGTGCACGCTGCCTGGACCGGCGCGGTAACTGCCACGGTCACGCCCGAGGAAGCGAAGCGCCTCGGCCACTCCACGCCGCGCGGCGCGCTGGTGGTGCGCGTCTTCGAGAGCTCCCCCGCCGCCACGGCCGGCCTCAAAACCGGCGACGTCATCACAGCCGTGTCCTCACGGCCCGTCGATTCGCGCGAAGCCTTCTCCACCGCCATCGCCACCCTCGCGCCAGGCCAGACCGTGCAGCTCAACGTCGTCCGCGGCGGCGCCGCGCGCACCATCGCCCTCCGCGCCTCCGACGCCCCCGCCAACCTTGGCCTGAACATCCTCGCGCAGATCGCCGGCCTCCGCGTCGCCGACGAAAGCCGCTCCGTGGTCGTCGACGAAGTCGTCCGCGGCTCCCGCGCCGAAGAGATCGGCCTCGCCCCGGGCGACGTCATCGTCGGCATCAACGGCGGCGAGATCCGCTCCACCGTCGAGCTCAACAACGAGATCGTGAAATCGGCGGAACGCTCCTCGATCGTGCTGAGCGTGGCCAGAGGGCGGTACATCTACAACCTGACCTTCCCGATGGGGGTGTGAGCGGTTCCTCGGAGTTCCTCGGCAAGCGCTACAAGTCCCCCGAGGAACTCCGAGGAACCCGAGGAACTCCGAGGAACTAAAACAACGCCATTTGCACCGACACGGGCCGTTGCACCGGCGGTGGCACGGGCGGCGTGGCCAGCTCGCTCTTCTTGCGCCCGAGGAGCACGAACAGGTGGCGGCGGATCCACTCCTGCGATTCGCGGTGATAGCGGAACTGGCGCTCGGCCTGATGGAAACGGCGGTTGTGGCTGGCGCCGAGCACGTGGTGCAGGTACTCGTGATAGATCACCGACTGGACAAAGTACGCCGGGACATGCGGCGCATTGAGGATCGGGTGGATCCGGATCTCCGTCGTGCGATGGTTATACGAGCCGAGCCGGATCGACCGGCGGCGCTTCCGCGCGATCTGCTGGCCCCAGCGCACCGGCAGCGGCGGATATTTGAAGAAGTAGGTCCGATGCACCTCGCCGGCGAGCGAATCGAGGTGGTGATGGGACTCGATCAGGAGCGGGATGCTGGTGGCGCGCGGCCGCGGGGGCATCACCGCCATTATGAATGATCGGCCCGGGCAGCGCGAGACTAACTCGCGCTGCCTTTGACCTTGTCCATCACCTGCGACACGTTCGCCATGGCGACCGTGGAGAGCAGCGTGCTGCCCGCGGTGATGATCTCGTCGCTCTTCTTCATGCCCAGCCAGACGCCGACGCCGACGCCGAGAGCCACCGCCGCCACGGGGAACTGGCGGATGTGATCGCGCCAGGCCTCGGGCAGCAGGTTCTCGATCTCATTGAACAGCGCTTCCGGACCCTCCTCGGCCACCTTCTGGCCGAGCGATGCTGCTTTTTCCCGAATCGGATCGTCGTTGTCCATAAAGTCCTGCCTAATCCTCGTCGTCGCGCCGCAGCAACAGACCGATCAGGAAACCGACGCCCACCGAGATCAGCAGCGCTTTCCCGGGGTTCGATTTCACATACGTCCGCACCTGATCGGTGACCGCGCCGACATCGACATCGTCCACCCGTTCGCGCATGGAGTTGTATCCATCGCGAACCTTCTCGGAAGCTGCTCCATACTTTTCGCCGACGTACTCGCGCGCACGGCCGAACCGGCCCGACGCATCATCGCCTGACGTTTCCCCCGCACCTGCGGCGGCTCCTGTGGGATTCGTACCTTCGTCCATTGGACCTCCTGTTCGCACCGACTCTATACCAGCGGCGGTCCGCGGGCGTAACAGTGCAGTCGACGTGCCTGATAATGCGCGCACATGCACCTGCGCCTCGAGCACGTCAGCCACGATTACGGCAGCAGCGAAGAGACAGCGGCCGTGCATGTCCTCGACGACGTCACGCGCGAGATTCCGTCCGGCGATTTCGTCGTGCTGATGGGCGCCTCCGGCAGCGGCAAGTCGACGCTCCTCCATCTCCTCGGTGCCGTCGACCGTCCCACCTCCGGCAAGGTCTTCCTCGGCGAGCTCGAGACCTCTGCCATGTCCGAGGGGCAGCTCACGCGGCTGCGGCGCACGCAGATCGGCTTCATCTTCCAGTTCTTCAACCTCCTGCCCACACTGACGGTCGCGGAGAACATCGCCTTCCCGCTCTCGCTCGTGAAGCGGCCGAAGAAAGAGATCGCCGAGCGTGTGGCCGAGACCCTGCGCCGGGTCGGCCTCGCCCACCGCGCCACGCACTATCCGAACGAGCTCTCCGGCGGCGAGATGCAGCGCGTGGCCATCGGACGGGCCGTCATCCACGAGCCGCCGCTGCTGCTCGCCGACGAGCCCACCGGCAACCTCGATACGAAGACCGGAGCCACCGTCCTCGACCTCATCCGCGAGATTCACCAGACTCAGCGCCCCACCATCGTCATGGCCACCCACTCCGCGCGGGCCGCCGAGTACGGTGATTACATCCTGCGCGTGGAAGACGGACGGATCGTGACCCCATGATTGGGGCGACCCCATGATCCTGCGCGCGCTGGTCCTGCGGCCGATCGTCCGCGAGAAGATCCGCACCACGCTGACCGTGCTCGGCAACGCCGTCGGCGTGGCGGTGGTCGTAGCCATCCAGCTCGCGAACCAGAGCGCCCTGCGCGCCTTCCAGGAATCCGTCGACGCCATTGCCGGCCGCGCCAACTACCAGCTCGTGCCGGACGTGGCGCCGCTCGATGAGAGCGTGCTGCTCCGCCTCCAGCCGCTGTGGAACGAAGGCGTGCGCTTCGCACCAGTCATCGATGCCGAGGGGCAGGTCGAACCGTCGCAGATGCCGATCCGCCTGCTGGCCGTCGACCTCTTCAGCGACCTCCACTTCCGCGACTACAAATACGCGCGCATCGAGACCCGCTCCGGCAACGCTGGCGTCACGCAGTTCCTGGCCCTCTTCCAGCCCGATGCGGTGGTCCTCCCCGCACCGTTCGCGCGCGAGCACGGCCTGACCCTCGGCAGCCCGATCACCCTGAACATCCACGGCATCCGGCGGACGCTCACCGTGCGCGGCATCCTCGAAGCACGCGGCCCCGCCACCGCCTTCAACGGGGCTATTGCTGTTTGCGACATCTCCGTTGCCCAGCAGAGCTTCGGGCTGACCGGCAAGCTCTCGCGCGTCGACCTCATGGTGCCGGAGGAGCGCGCCACCGAGTTGCTCTCGCGTATCCCGCTGCCTCCCGGCACCCGCATCGAACGCCCGTCGCGCCGCAACGAGCGCGTGGAGCGGATGCTGCGCGCCTTCCGCGTGAACCTCTTCGCGCTGGCCGGCGTGGCCCTGCTGGTGGGGATGTTCCTGGTCTACAACACCGTGCTGATCTCGATTCTCCGCCGGAGGAAAGACGTCGGCGTGCTGAAGACCCTCGGCACGTCGCCGCAGCAGATCTTCGGCGCCTTCGTCGGCGAGGGCCTGCTCTTCGGCTTTCTCGGCTCAATCCTCGGCGTGGCCCTCGGCTATCTCCTGGCCGCCGGCATTCTCCGCGCCGTCGGCCAGACCATCAACACGCTCTACGTGGCCACGTCCCCCGAATCGGTGACCGTAACGCCCGGCGTGATCGCCCTCGGCTTCGCCGTGGGCATGATCCTGTCGCTCCTCTCCGCGCTGCAGCCGGCGCTCGAAGCGGCCCGCGTGCCGCCCAGCGCGATGATCCGTCCCGGCCTGCAGCAGCGCGTAGCGCACCGCGGCGCGCTCGTCATCGCCGCGCTGCTCTGTTTCGCCGCCGGCGCGGCCGTCTCGCAGATCCCGCCGTTCCACGGCATCGCCGTGGCCGGCTACATCGCCGTGCTGCTGGTCGTGGCCGGCTTCTCGTTACTCGCGCCTAGCGTGGTTCTGGCCACGTCGCGCCTGGCCCGCGTGCCGCTCGAGAAGCTCTTCGGCATCGTCGGCAAGCTCGCCGCGGGGACGTTGCCGGCCTCGCTGCGGCGCACCTCCGTGGCCAGCGCCGCGCTGTCCCTGGCCACCGGGATGATGGTGGCGGTGGCGCTGATGGTCGGCAGCTTCCGCGAGACGGTCCGCATCTGGGTCGACCAGACCGTGCAGTCGGATCTCTGGCTGCGTCCTGCCAAAGGGCTGTCGAACGCGCCGCGGGCCGTCTTCCCGCCGGAGATCGCCAACGACCTGCGGCAGATGCCGTTCATCGCCGCCTTCGACCGCATCCGCGCCCGCCAGATTCTCTACGGCGATGACCTGCTCACGCTGACCTCGGGCGAGTTCGACGTAGCCGCCAAGGGCGAGGGCATCCACATGGTCGCCCCCAGCTCCACGAAGAACGCGCTCGCCGACGCCAAGCGCCGCGGCGGCGTCTTCGTCTCCGAGCCGTTCGCCACGAAGTACGGCAGCCAGCTCGGCGACGTCATTCGCGTACCCATTCCCGGCGGCGCGCTGGATCTGCCGATCTCCGGCATCTACCGCGATTACTCCAACGACCGCGGCGTGATCGTGATGGACCGCGTGCAGTACGTCCGCGCCTTCCATGACGAGACCGCCAACACGATCGTAATCTACCTGCGCAACGGCGTGGACAAGAACACCGCCCGCCGCGAGCTGGAGCGCCGCCTCGGCCCCAAATACAACGCCTTCGTGGTCATGAACGAGGAGATCCGCACGGAGGTCATGCGCATCTTCGACCAGACCTTCCTGATCACCTACGCGCTCCTCGGCGTAGCCATCATCGTGGCCGTCCTCGGCATCGTAAACACCCTCGCCGCCCTCATCCTCGAGCGCACCCGCGAGCTGGCCCTCCTCCGCATCAGCGGCCTCTCCCTCGGCGAGCTGCGCAACATGATCGTCCTCGAATCCTCCCTCCTCGGCATCGCCTCCACCGCCGCCGGCCTGGTCATGGGCTACGCCCTGTCGTGGATCCTCATCTACGTCATCAACAAACAATCCTTCGGCTGGACCATCGACTTCCACACCCCCACGGCCCTCATCATCGCCTCCCTCGCCATAACCTTCCTCACCTCCACGCTGGCCGGTCTCGCCCCGGCGAGACTCGCCCGCCGCATCGATCTCCTCAGCGCCATCAAAAGCGAGTAGAGCGTGAAAGGTCTACGCGATGCGTTTGGACTGCCGGCAGCTTTCTGCCGCTTTCGTACAGCCACGAGCGCTGTGCATGCCACCGGCTGGCTGTCGGGTGGTGCCACGTGCGCCGCTCGTGGCTATACAAAAGCGGCAGAAAGCTGCCGGCAGTCCAAACGCTTCGCGTAGACCTTTCACGATTCACGACGCTGCCCCCCAGCACGAGAATCCTGCCGCCGCATATCCCTCGCGCGCTGCACGCGGCACATACCGCGCGGTGTCGCGCTCAGCGTCGCTGTGTACGCCACGCGTTGCGCCAAGAGCGCGCGCCGGAGGC
>JAXDJK010000139.1:0-5611 GCA_034665665.1 Acidobacteriota bacterium | reverse complement strand
CACTTCCTCGCGCGCGGCGCGAAGTGCCGCCACCTCGGGCGACTCCGACCGCACCAGCTCGCGCGGCGACGCATGCGCCAACAGCGCGCGGGCCGCATTCTCCGGCTCGTAATCCGATGCGCGCCGTGCCGCGTTGACCAGCGCCGTCGCCTCCTTGAGATCGGACATCGCATACCGCTTGCGCACGGCCGCCAGCAGCGGAAACGGCGCCCGCTCCCCGACATCGCTCAACGCGCCGATCGCCGCGATCCAGTCGAGGTCCTCGATGTCCGCCAGCGGCGCGCAGAGGTCGTACACGAGCAGCGACGTGTTCGGAATCGGATCCCACCGGTATGCCGTGAGGAGGAGCGCGCCGGGCGGCGTGCCGTCGGGACGGTGATGGTCGATGATGCAGCAGCGCGCACCGTCGACGAGCGGCTCGTCGCGTGACCCGAGGTCGAGAAGGAAGATCGTGTGCGGCCGCGCGTCCGCCATGCGTGCCCGGTTCGCCTCCGACCATGCATCGCGCTCCCGCATCGTCGGCAGACGCTGCACGTTCGTGAACCCCGCCCGCTCGAGCGTCCGCTGCAGGACGACGCCCGCGGTAACACCGTCGGCATCGAAATCGTGGAACACGAGCACCCGCGCCTCCCGCGGCGTCGCCGCGAGAAATGAGGCGAGCGCCGCGCGGGCTTCATCCGGAGTCATGGCGGCAATCATAGAAGGCCACGCGCCACGAGCGGGACCCGGGATCGTGTTCGCGAAATACAGCAGCCGGCACCCGCGTGCGCTCGCTCTTCTCCCTTCCCATCACTCGTCGAACGCGCGAGTCAGCTTCTGCCCCGCGAGTGATGTCCGGAACGCGAACAGCGCGATGAGCGTGAGCAGGGCGAACTGCAGCAGGAACGTCGGGGCGTACCAGGCGGAGAGATCGGTGGTGTGCGGGTAGAACGGCCAGAAGTGCAGGTAGAAAAACTGCGCGATCATGGCCAGCATCCCGTAACGCCAGAGCACACCGATGAGGAGGGTCGGGAACAGGAGGCTGATGGCGTAGCCGAGCGGCGTGCCGTCGCCGAAGTTGAGGTTGAGCACGAAGTAGAGCAGGAGCCAGGTCAGGCCCCAGGCGATGGCGTTGCGGCGCGTGATCATGGCGAAGAACAGCACGACCGAGAAGACGATCAGCGTGAACAGGATCGAGCCGGCGGTCTGGTTGAGCAGCAGCGGCAGATAGCCTTTCGCGCCCCGCAGGCCGAGCTCGTACAGCAGGTTCGAGCCGACCGCCGGGCTGCGGAACGGGTGGAGATGGTTGGCCAGAATGGCGGCCAGGCCGGCAGCGCCGCCGATGAGGATGTCGCGGCCGACCAGCGGATCGCGGAGGTCGCCGGCGAGCAGGCGGCTCCACGAGATCAGTCCTTCCGGCCAGCGGCGGCGCACGAACGGCTCCAGCGCGAGATACATCAGTCCGAGGAGAGCTGCCCAGTACAGCCCGGAGGCAAGCGCATTCACGAAAAGCGTGATCACCTCGTCCGCGATGGCGACGTGATGCGCGGTGACGACCCAGTAGAGGATGCGGGTGGCGAAGATGAACGACGTCAGGCGGAACGTGCCGCTGCGGTCGCCACGCCCGAGGCGAACGTTCTTCCACGCCAGCAACGCGGCCAGCGCCATCGCTCCGAAATAGAGAACCAGCAGCGAGAGCGAGAACGGATCCGTCCCCGCGCCCGAGCGGGACGGCTCGCGGTCTGGCATCTGCCACGGAAAGATCACCTCGAACCAGACCGGCTTCCCGCGATATGCCGCCGCCTCGACGCGCAACGGCAGGTCCGGCCGCAGTGGATGCACGCCCATCCATGCGCGTCGCTCGTCGCTGTGATGCGGCGGAGTCCACCGCGGGGCGATGGGACGGAACATGCTCATCCTCAATCCGGCGCGGTCGAAGAAGCGCGACCACTCCGCCGCTCGCAGGGGCGGGACCGCGCGATCGACCTGCGGCGGCACGCCCTCGAACAGCAACAGACGCCCTTCCATGTCGAGCGCCATCAACGTCATGCCCGCCACGGTGTTCGGCGGGTTCCGCGGCGACACACGCCAGTCGCCATCCCGCACGAGCGGCACCGGGCTGCCGCGATCCCAGAAGTAGACGGCCGGCAACGGTGCACGCCGGAACCGTTCCCAGCGATCCGGCTGCGGCAGACTGTCGACGTAGCGCACCGTGTCGAGGTCGTACCCGACCTCTGCCACGCCATCCACCGGCTGCGCTTCATACCCCGCCTCGGCAGCGATGTCGGACGCGCGCGCCCGCAGCAGCTCGAACGACAGCGGCATGCGCATGTGGCGATGGAGTGAGCGATCCGACAGCAGCACCACGGCCGTCAGCGCGACGACGATCCACGCCAGCAGCAGTACCGCGTGCAGTGGCCGCAACGTCCCGAGCTTCGCCGAGGCAGCGACCATCTGCGGCGACGGCGTCTCCCCCGCCGCAAGCGCGGCAGCCAGCGGATCGCCGCCGAGCGCGGCTGCGACCTGCAGCGCCGAGGCCGGACGCCGGTCCGGATCTTTCTCCAGGCAGCGCAGGATCACGCGCTCGACCAGTGGATCGAGACCGGTGATCCATGACGAGGGCGTGGCCGGTGCGGTGTCGCCGAGGCGGTCGCGAACGATGTCGGCGAGCGCGGTCGCGGTGAACGGACGGTTGCCCGTGAACGCCTCGTACAGAACGAGGCCGAGGGCGTATAGATCGCTGCGCGTGGTGAGCGTGCCGCCGCTCAGTTGCTCCGGCGACATGTACACGGGCGTGCCGATCATCGCCTCGCGCCCGCTCACCCCCTCGGCCAGCGCGGCCACGCCGAAGTCGGTGATGCGGACGTCGCCGTGCTCGTCGATCATCACGTTGGCCGGCTTCAGATCGCGATGCAGCACGCCCGCGGTATGTATTGCGGCGAGTCCCGCGCACAACTGGCGCGCCGTCTCCAGCGCTTTGTCGAGCGGCAGCCGTCCGATGCGCTTGAGCAGCGACGACAGCTCCTCGCCGCGCACGTACTCCATCGACAGGAAGTGCATGCCGGCGTGCTCGCCGATGTCGTAGACGCGGCAGACGTGGCGGTGCGAGATCTGCCGGGCCACGCTCACCTCGCGATGGAAGCGCGCCAGGGCGGCGCCGTTGCGGGACAGCGATTCGGCGAGGAACTTCAGCGCGACCGGCTGCGCGAGCTTGAGGTCGTCGGCGCGGTAGACCTCGCCCATGCCGCCGCGGCCGAGGAGACCGACGATGCGATAGCGCCCGGCCACGACGTCGCCGGGGATGAAGCGGGCGTTGTCGATGGCGTGCCGCGGCTGCGTGGTCAGCGACGGCGCCTGATCCGGCCAGATGGCGGTGGCGTCGAGCATGACCGGCGTCTCGAGAAAATTCTCGGCCGCCCGCGAGAAGCGCAGCATCGACTCGACCTCGGCACGCAGCGTTTTATCGCCAGCGCATTCCTCGTCGAGATAGCGCTGCAGTGCGACGCCATCGCGGTCGAGTGCGCCGGCGAAGATCGCGTCCACGTGGCGCCATCGCTCGCTGTTAACGGCCGCCTCCCTCGGACAGCTCGCGATAGAGCCACGCTTTCGCGCGCGTCCACTCGCGGCGGACCGTCATCGCCGAGATCCCCTCGACTTCCGCCGTCTCCTCGATGCCCAGACCGGCGAAGTAGCGCAGCTCGACGATGCGCGCCTTGCGCGGATCGACGGATTCGAGTGCGCGCAGCGCCTCATCGAGTGCGAGGTGATCCACCGGAGGCTCCTGCACGACCGTCGCGGCCGCGGCATCGAGCGGAAGATGCACCGCGCCGGTGCCACGCTTGCCGCGCAACTGCGCGCGCGCGTGATCGGTGAGGATGTGACGCATCACCTGCGCGCAGACGCCGTAGAAGTGCGCGCGATCCTGCCACGACGCCGGAGCGCCGCCGCACAGCCGCACGAAGGCCTCGTTCACCAGGGCGGTGGGCTGCAGCGTGTGGCACTGCTCCTCGCGCCGGAGCTGGCGCGCGGCGATCCGGCGCAGCTCGGCGTACACGAGCGGGGTCAGTTGCTCCAGCGCGCCGCGGTCGCCACGGCCCCAGTCCGCGAGCAGATGCGTGATTTCCATCGGAGGTGAACACTTTGGCCGCGCTTTGTCGCTACGTCAAATGGAGGAACAAATCATGACCGCAACGAACGACACCTGCCGCCGCCGTCTCATCTCCGCATTCTGCTGCCTGGCCCTCGGGCTGTTCTTTCTCACGAACCCGATCACGCGCTTCAGCGTGGAAGGGGCGAAGTCGACCGGGCAAATCGCGATGATCGGCTTCGTGGCGCCGCTTCATGTCGCGCTGATGGCCGGCGCCCTGCTCGGCATGACGCAGTTGCTGCGGCACCGCGCCGACCGGGCGGGTCTCATCGGCGCCACTCTCGTGCTGCTCGGCTGGGTCGTCAGCACCCGGATCATGGTCATCGGCCAATTGGACGCACTGCTCACCAACGGTGTCCCGGGTGTACCCGCGAACTCGCTGCAGAAGATCTTCCAGCACGCACCGCTGGTCTTCGCCAGCATCTTCCCGCTCGGCTTGCTCTTTCCGATCGGCCTGATCGTCCTCGGCCTCACGATGGCCGTAGCCCGCCCGATCCATCGCAGCGCCGGCGTTCTGCTGGCCATCGGCGGAGTGCTGTTTCCGATCGGCCGCATCGGCGGGTACGAGTGGGCCGTCGTGTCGTCCGACCTCGCGCTCGCCGCAACCTTCGCGCTCACCGGCTGGCGGATCTTCACCCGCCCCGAGCTTTGGGAGGGGGAGGAGGCGGTTTTGCTGGAAGCGCGTGGCGAACCAGCGCACGCGTGAGCTCGAGGCGACGCCCGCAAGGGCGCCGCTTCTTCTTCGTTAACCACGGCCGAATCGATATTGCCGGTTCTAGGTCACGGCGATTGACGGGTCCCACTGGTAATAGCCCAGGAGAGCCTGGTTTTCCCCTGAGTCGTCCAGCGAGCACCGATCCCACGAAGCCGACCGCGATCGACCACAACAGCGGATCTCATTACGAAGCGACCAAGCCGGCCAAAGTGTTCACCTCCGATGGAAATTACGCATCTGCTCGCGGACCGCGACCGCGGCGCGCGGGAGCAACTGACGCCGCTCGTGTACGCCGAGCTGCGCCGGATCGCCGCGCGCCAGATCCAGCGCGAGGAGGAGGGCCACACACTCCAGCCCACCGCGCTGGTGAACGAGCCCTTCGTGCGGCTATGCGGCGGCGCTTCGGCCTCGTGGCAGGATCGCGCGCATTTCTACGGCGTTTGCGCACAGGTGATGCTTCGCATCTCACCGATCACGCGCGCGCGCAGTTGCGTGACAAACGGACGCACTGCTCGCAACGGTTTCCCGGAGTATAAGGGACTCGCTGCAAAGGATCTTTCAGCAACGCCCATCGGCGGCGTGCTTGTTCCGACCGGCCGCATCGGTGGCTGAGAGTGGGCCGTCGTGTCGTCCGACCTCGCCCTCGCCGCAACACTCACCGGCTGGCAGATCTTCACGGGCCCGAGCTTTGGGATGGGGAGGGGGCGTTCTGCTGGAAGCACGCGGCGAACCAGCGCACGCGTAGGAATAGACAACAAACATTAATGATA
>JAXDJK010000138.1:0-2731 GCA_034665665.1 Acidobacteriota bacterium | reverse complement strand
CTACGCGAAGCGTTTGGAGTGCGGCGCTTTCCCGCCGCTCTTGTACAGCCATGAGCAGCGCCTGTGGCTATACCAAAGCGGCGGGAAAGCGCCGCACTCCAAACGCTTCGCGTAACACTTGCGGCCTATTGGTCGGTCGGGCGGAGGAAGCGTTTTACCTGGGAGACGAGGCTCAGTGCGTTGCTCGTTTTGCGGATGTAGCCGACGGCGCTGGAGCGCTCGACGAGGGCTTGCAGGTCTTCCTCGCTCTTTGAAGAGTGCAGGACGATCGGGGTCTCGCGGAGGAAGTCGAAGAGCTTGGTGAAGTCGAGGACGTGCTCGCCGTTGAGCGCGGGCATTTCGATATCGAGCAGGATCAGGTCGGGCTTCTCGCGCTGGACGAGCTGCGGCAGGCGCAGGGCGCTGTCGGAGGTGACGACGTCGAAGCCGGCGGCCAGGAGGAGACGGCGGACGGCGCCGAGGAGCGTGGCGTCGTCGTCGATGACCAGGATCTTTGCTTTCGGGGGCATCACCCTTCCGTCTCGAGACGGCGCAGCAGCTCGCGGACCGCTTCGATCACTTCGCTCTTCTCGACGTTCGGCTTCTTGAACGCCAGGTTGAGCGTGAACGGCAGCGCCTTGTCCTTCATGGCGAAGACGAAATTCTTCGGCCGTCCTGCTTTCTTCGGGTCCGGCTTCGAGGCAGTCTGGCGGCGGAGATCGTCGCGCGACAACTCCCCTGCCGCAAACGCCCGTACCACCTGCTCCATGTCCTCTTCGTCGCCGGCGCGGGCCACCTGCACCAGCACGCTCTTGTTCGAGATCCCGGCTTCGCGGCACATGACCCGGATGCGGTCCGGGATGTCGTTGATCAGCAGGGTCTCGGTGACGGTCGTACGCGACTTGCCGATTACCTGCGAGATCTTCTCGTGCGTGTAGCCGAACTTCTGCTGCAGAACCTGCAGGCCTTCCGCTTCTTCGAACGCGGTCAGGTCCTTGCGCTGGATATTCTCGATGAGGGCGATCTCGAGCTGCTCGCGCTCGTCGACGTCCAGCTCGATGGCCGGGATCTCGTCGAGGCCGGCCATGGTGGCGGCGCGGTAGCGGCGCTCGCCGGCGATGATCTGGTAGCGGTTCGGCCCGATCACGCGGACCAGGATCGGCTCGAGCACGCCCTTCTCGCGGACGCTGGCGGCCAGCTCCTCGATGTTGCCGAGCTGCGTACGCGGCTGATCCGCGTTCGGCTCGATGAACGGGAGCGGCAGCATCGTCCCGATATGCCGGCCGGAGCGGCGGGTCAGCTCCTCCACGTAATGCGCGTCGGCGCGCATCACGGGTCGTTCCGGTAGTCCGCGTTTAGCCATGAACAATCAGTCCTCTCCCTTACACACGCGACAGCATCTCCTCCGACAGCGAGTAATACTCCATCGCGCCGCTGCTGCGCGGGGCGAAGGTGAAGATCGATTCCTTGTACGCCGGGCTCTCTTCGAGCCGGATCGACTTGGTGATGACGGTGTTGAACAGGCGGTCGCCGAAGACGTGGCCGATCTGTTCGTGGATGTCTTTGGCCAGCGTGGTGCGCTTGTCGTGCATGGTGATGACCACGCCGAGGAGCTGCAGGTTCGGATTCGGCCGCGCCTTGATCTTCTCGATCGTTTCAAGCAGGTCGTCCGTCCCTTCCAGCGCAAAGTAGGACGACTGGATGGGCACGAGCACGTGTGTGGAGGCCACGAGGGCATTGACCGTGATCATGCCGAGGGTCGGCGGCGTGTCGATGAAGATGTGGTCGAAACGGCTGGCGGTATCCTTGAGGCGGTCCTTGAGGCGGAACGGACCGTCCATGTCGCCGATGAGCTTTGATTCGAGCTTGGCCAGGGCGATGCGGGACGGCGCCAGGAAAAGGTTCGGCACCGGTGTGGGGATGATGACGTCCTCGAACTCCAGCTCCTCGCTGACCAGGACGTCATACATCGACTTCGTCACCGAGCGCGCGTCGACATAGCTCATCGTCGAATTCGCCTGAGGGTCGAGGTCGATGAGGAGCGTTTTACCCTTATTGGCGACAGCGGCAGCGAGATTGATGGCGGTCGTGGTTTTGCCCACGCCACCCTTCTGATTGGCGACGGTAATGATCATTAGACCTGAGCGGATTCTACGGAGCCGGAGCGGTGGATGGAAGCAGAGATTGCGCGCCGCCGCGGCGCTCCGTCACATCTTGTACTTGCCCATGTCCTCGGGCGAGAGATTCTCGAACCACTGCTTCATCTTGTCGTCCGACTCTTCGCCGTCGCCGGCTTCGCCAGGCGTGATGGTCTGGGCCTGTTCGAGGACGGATTGGGCCACGAAAATCGGCGCTTCGGTGCGCAGGGCCAGGGCGATGGCATCGCTGGGGCGAGCGTCGACGTCGAAGTTGCGCCCGCCGGCCACGAGGCCGATCTGCGCGAAAAAGGTCGAGTCGCGCAGGTCGTTGATGACCACGCGGGTCACGCGCGCGCCGAGCTCCGCGATCATGTTGCGGAGCAGGTCGTGGGTCATCGGCCGCGGCGTGGTGATGCTCTCGAGCTGCAGCGCGATGGCGTTGGCCTCGAAGATACCGACCCAGAGCGGGAGGAAGAATTTCTCGTCGTCGTCCTTGAGGACGACGCTCGGCGAGTTCGAGACCGGGTCGAGCATCAGTCCCTTGATCGACATCGCTACCAGCTCATCAGTCATCGGATCGCCTCCCCGCGCAGTGTGTGGTGCTGCGCCGAATC
>JAXDJK010000137.1:0-5278 GCA_034665665.1 Acidobacteriota bacterium | reverse complement strand
CCCCCCCCCCCCGAGCAGGCGGACGGGGCGGATGTTGTCGACTGCGGGCGGCATGCGCTGATCACGCCCGGGTTCGTGGATACGCATCTGCACGCGCCGCAGTTGGAGATGATCGGGTCGTATGGCGGGCACTTGCTGGAGTGGTTGAACCGCTATACGTTTCCGACGGAACGCAAGTTCGAGGATCCGGAGCATGCGCGGCGGGTGGCCAGGGCGTTCTACGACGAGCTGCTGCGCAATGGGACGCTGACGGCGCTGGTGTTCTCGACGATCCATCCGATCGCGACGGACATCTTCTTCGAGGAGGCGGAGCGGCGCGGCTTCCGCGGGATCATCGGGAAGACCATGATGGATCGCCACGCGCCGGAGTACCTGCTCGACGCGACGCCGTTGCAGTCGTACGAGGAGAGCCGTGTATTGCTGGAGAAGTGGCACGGACGGGGGCTGCTGCACTACGCGATTACGCCGCGCTTCGCGCCGACCTCGACGCCGGAGTTGCTGGAAGCTGCGGGAACGCTGAAGCGCGAGTTCCCAGACGCCTGGGTGCACTCGCACATCTCTGAGAACCAGAACGAGGTGCGCTGGGTCCAGGAGCTCTTTCCTGAGGCCGAGTACGCGGATGTGTACGACCGCTACGGCCTGCTCGGCAACCGCACGGTCCTCGCGCACGGCGTTTGGCTGTCGGAAGAGGAGCTCGATCTGCTGGCGCGTCGCGGCACGCGCGTGGCGCATTGCCCGAATTCAAATCTCTTCCTCGGGAGCGGGCTTTTCAAGCTGCATCACACGCTCAATGCTGGCGTGATCGTCGGCCTCGGCAGCGACATCGGCGCGGGGACAACGCCGTCGCTCTTCAATGCCATGGCCGATGCGTACAAGATCCAGCAGGTCCAGCACGTGTCGCTCAGCCCGTTCCACCTGTGGTACCTGGCCACGCTCGGCGGGGCGCGGGCGCTGACGTTGGATTCGGAGACGGGCAGTCTGGAGGTCGGAAAGTCGGCTGACTTTCTGGTGCTCGATCTCCACGCCACGCCGCTCCTGTCGCTGCGCACCGAGCGGGCCTCGTCGCTCGAAGACCTGCTCGCCGGCCTCATCTTCATGGGTGACGATCGCGCGGTCTCGCGAAGCATTATCGCGGGCCGGATCGTCTCAGAGAAACAGTAGGCGCTTTGCCTGCTGATTCACTGGCTCAGCGTTTGCGCTGAACCAGCCCAACAGGAGGCCTGCATGCAACGAACTCTGAGGTTTTCAATGGTTTACGCCGTGATGGCGCTGCTCGCGGTGTCCTCATTCGCGCAAGATCGTCCCGGCTGGCGGACAGCGAGCGACGTCAGCGAGGGCTCCCGCGGCGCGATCGCCGGCACGGTGGTCGACGTGGACGAGGGCCGTAACCGGTTGCAGATCGAGGCGGACGACGACCGTTCGCGCGTCACGGTGGAGGCCGACTCACTGACGACGCAGTTCAATGGATTTGGCGGCCTGATTGCCGGCAAGCCGGAGATCTTCATCGGCTCGCGCGGCTTCTCGAACGTTCGCGTGGGCGACCGCGTTGACGTGCGCGGCATGGGCCGCGGCCGCGGGACGGTCGTTGCCGACACGGTGACGCTGCTGGGACGTTCCGTGACCGCGCCGCAGGTCGGCGTGGGCGAGACGCGTTCCCCGTCGACGATGTCCACACAGGTCGACGATCGCGCCACCGGCACGGCCACCGACACCCGCACGGGTGTCGAGGGGACGGTCCGGCAGGTGAACAACGAGCAGAGCCGGGTGGTCATCCAGACGACGCAGCGGCAGATGATCACCATCCGCACGACCCGGAACACGCCGGTCTCGTATCGCGGTGAGGAGTTCCACGTCTCGAATCTGGAGGTGGGCGACCGCATTCGTGTCGAGGCCGACGCTCGCGGGACGGCAGGCGGTGAGATCACGGCCCGCCGGATCGAGGTGATCGCATCGGTGCAGGATGCGCCAGGCAACACGCAGGGCAATGGTAGCGTCGTGGCCCTCCTCGACGGCCGCGTGACGCGCATCGAGCCGGGCCTCGACTACGCCTATCTCGACACGGGCCGATCGACGGAAACACGCGTGGACATGAGCAATGCGAACGATGCCCTCGGCGACCGCATCCGTGCCGCCGACCTGCGGGTTAACGACCAGCTCGAGATCAGCGGCTCGTACAACCGGACAGGCGACATGTTCCTGGCCTCGACAGTTCGGTATGGCTCCGGCAGCGACGGTCGCGGACCGGCTCCGCTCCCGCCGCGGCAGGATGACGAGTTAGTCCGCTACAGCGTGGTCACGATCACCGGCACGGTGACGGAGACGCTGGAAGACGGCGGCACGATCGGCGTGCGCGACCGCGATACCAATCGGATCGTCCGCGTGTGGGTGACCGAAGGTTTCACCATCCGGCTGAAGAGCAACACCGCGTACGCCGCGGCCGAAACGCTGCGCGTGAACGACGGCATCGTGCTGAAAGCCTTCCGCGACGGCAGCGGCAACCTGATCGCCCAGGAGATTCGCGTACGGACCCGGTGACCTGACGGTCTGGGGTCAGGCCTTCGGTTCCAGTTTTAGCCCGAATCGCAATCCGAAGGCCTGACCCCCGGCATCTGCCGAGCTCGGTGGGGTCAGGCCTTTGCCATTCGGTCGATAAACGAAGACCGAAGGTCTGACCCCGGTTGAAGCGAGTTATTCGGAATAACGGGGGTCAGACCCTTTTTGGAGAGGGTGCCATGCGCGAAGACCTGCTGCCCGGCGTGACCACGGAAGTCGCCCCACCCTCGGTCGTCTGCGACGCGAAGGGGGCGATCCGGAGTGCGCGGCGCCGCGCACTGTTTCGCGACGTGCTGCAGGTCGGGCTCCTCGTGGCGGTCGATTACCTCTTCGTGCATTGGCCGGAGTCACGCGTACCCTTCCTCGACCGCCACGGCTCGTTTACCCTGCTGCTCCTCATGAATGCCGCTATCGTGGGGCATCTGTGGCTGGCCCGCGCGATGCCGAGGTGGACGGCGCGGCGCATCGCCACGACGTGGAGCCGCGCGGAGCGCGAGCGCTTCACTCCGGCGAAGCAGCCGATTCGCTGACGACCTGCTGGCGCGCCAGGACAAACTTCTGCAGCAGGATGCCGACGAGCACGAGCGAGACGGCCAGGCCGAAGAGCGAGCCGATGCGATAGAGGCCCCCGAGCCGCCCCAGGTCGTGCAGGAAGCACTTGAGGATGGTCACGACCAGGAGCACCAGCGCGGCGATGCGCGCGGCGCGTGCGTGAAGCGCGAGGCCGGTGATGAGCATGGCGATGGCGAAGAGGGCCCAGCCCATCGTGTACGTGAGGTCCTGCGCCAGCGATGACGAGAGGAAGTTGAACGTCAGCGTGTCGCCGATCGAGTAAAAGTCGGCGATCTCGATGTTCAGCAGCACGAAGAGGATCAGCGTCGCGCCGCCCGACAGCGCGCCGCGCGCGGCCTTCTGCACGGGCGGGAAGAGCCACGCGGTGAGGAACAGCGCGGCCGCGCAGATGACGTAGGTGTAGAGATACCAGTTGATCACCGGCGTGGCGCTCTTGGCGTGGTACTCGTACACGGCGGGATTCAGCACGAGCCGGATCAGCACCGCCGCCGCAAGGCCGCCGCTCCAGAGCAGCAGGCCCCGGTGCACGATGCGCCGGAAGAGCCACGCCAGGGCGGCTGCTTCGAGCGCCCATGCGAGCGTGATCCACTGCTTCTCGAACTGCAGCGGGATGGTGGCGGTGATGAACGCGAGCGCGGTGCCGGCGACGACGGCGAGGCGTGTCTTCTGCTCTTCGCCGAGCTGCAGCAGTCGCCAGAGCAGCAGCACCATCACGGTCGCGAGTGCGAGCGGCAGGAGGCCGATGACGTCGTGGAAGCCGAGGTCTTCGAGCGCGTCGTTTGCGGAGACGAAGAAGACGGCGCTCGCCAGTGCGGCTGCGAGATGAGGCGCGAGCGACTGCTTTACGCGCGCGCCGAGCAGCAGCGCGTAGGCAATGTAGAGCGAGTACATGACGAAGCCGAACAGGAGCTGTTCCCGCGGTACGGTTGGATCGTTCGCCAGGAGCGCGACGGATGTGAAGAGCACCGACAACGGTACGAGTACGTGCCGTTCGGTGACCCAGGACACGCCGAGAATGCCGGCCAGCAATACGGCGTGCGTGGCGGTGAGCGCCGCGAAGGAGGGGGCCGGTCTGCTCGTGGCGCCGATGATCGTCGTGACGACCTGACCGATGAACAACGCCGTGAACGCCGCGGGATAGAGTGAGGTCCGGAAGGCCATCGCCCCAACGGAGACTGCCGCGATGCCGAGCACCGCCGCGAGTCGCATGGCCGCCGGTGCGTCGTCCATCCCTCCGACCAGGATCAAGGCCAACACCAGTGCGATCACCAGCAAGGCGAGATTCGAATAACGCGCGGAGTACGCGGTCACCAGCAGCAGGAACACGAACATCGCGGTGAACAGCAGCACGTAACCCTGCGGCTCGCGGATGGCCAGGCCGATCAGCACGATGAAGAGGATGCCGGCCGTGTACACAGCGATGGTGCGCAGCCGCATGCCGACGGCGAGGAAGAGCACGATGAAGGCGCCGAGCCAGAGCAGCGCCTTCGGCCACGCCGCGTGGGTGTACGACAACATCAGCCACAGGAAGAACGTCATGGCGGTGGCACCGCCGCCGAGCGTGTGCAGCCACTCCGGCCCGCGCCAGAGCGAGATTGCGGCGAGGCCCGCGGCGACCAGCAGCAGGAAGGCGAACAGCACGTTGTAGCGGGCGCCGTACTCCGGCACGATCGCAGTGAAGAAGGCGAAGAGCAGCGGCAGCGCGGCGCCGACGGTGGCGGTGCGCTCGAACGGTGCTTCGCCGCGGCGCGACCAGAGCGCGCTGGCGGCGAGGATGGCGAAGATGGCGAAGATCGCGGCCGCGAGCGGGAGCTGGTCTTTGTCGAGGAACTTCTCGATCCACGCCCACTGATAGATCGCCGTCAGCACGACGGACAGCGCGGTGAGCAGCGGCCAGCGTTTGCGGTAGGCGATCCAGGAGAGGCCGCCGTTGAGCAGCAGCAGATAGGAGAAGAGTGCGATGGGCCGGTTCTCGCCCGAGGAGAGGAGCGCGGGCGTGGCGAAGCCGCCGAGGAGGCCGAGGAGGGCGATGAAGACGGAGTCGCGGCGCGACGACAGGAACACCGTCACGGCCGTGACGACCAGCATCCCGAGGAACGAGGCCCACGAAGGCCAGAGATGCCACACGCTGTGCAGCGCGAAGAGCGTGGCG
>JAXDJK010000136.1:0-2721 GCA_034665665.1 Acidobacteriota bacterium | reverse complement strand
CCTCGCGGGCCTTCCCCAGCATCTGCGCCTGGAGGTCGAACTTGTACATCTCGCCCGCGGCCACGGATGCGTTGTAGTAGGCGATGGCCAGGTCGGGACCGGCGGCCTGGGCGCGCTCGTACTCGGTCATGGCGGCCTGGAACTCGTTGTCGAGGAAGTGCAGGTTGCCGAGGTTTACGTGTGCGCCGGCGTAGCCCTTTCGCAGCTCGATGGCGCGGCGGTAATGCACGGCGGCCTGCTCGTCGGCCCCTTCGAACGACTGCAGGTTGCCGAGGAGCACGTGCAGCATCGGATTGTCCGGCGTGACCGCCACCAGCTCCTGCAGGCGCCGCAGGGCTTCGGGCTGGTAACTCTGCTCTTCGCCGGAGGTCGCGGCCAGTACGGCAGGGCTTTCTACGCCGGCCACCCAGTTCGAAGAGGCATCGAGGCCGATCGGCAGCAGGGCCACGATGAGGAGCAGGACCGTGATGAGGATGCGCTCGGCCGGCGCGGCGTAGCCGAAGAAGATGGCGAACCAGTAAAAGAGCAGCCAGATCGGGCCGAGCCAGAGGAAGAGCGGGAGGAACAGCAGCGCGAAGGCCAGCACGGTCACGGAGCCGCCGTGGAAGCGGGTGCTGAGTGACTCGCGGAAGTCGTGGGCCATGGAGCGGCCGTAGCGGATGAAGAGGGTGATGGCGAAGATGATGGCGGTGATGGCGATGGCCAGCGCGGCCACGAGCAGAAAGTCGGCGCGGCTGAGGACGTTGGTGCGGTAGTTGGTGATCACGCGCCCGAAGCCCTGGAAGACGAGCGGCACGGCTTCGCCCCAGCGGTTCAGGCTGACGGCGCGGTCGGCGTTGCTGAAAGCGACGGCGGGTGAGGAGGGATCGAGCTGGTTGGCGGTCTTGACGGCCCAGCCGGTGAGCTCTTTGTTGCCGCCTTTGGCCGCTTCCCACCCGAGACCGGCGGCGGAGGCGGCGTAGACCGGATAGCTGCGGATGCCGTAGTTGCGGCCGGTGGTGAGCATGGCCGTGGTGCGCTTGTCGGCGGTATCGAGGTCGCCGTCGCGCGCGGCGCTGGCAGCCTGCGGCCAGAGGTCGCGCGGGGCGGCCTGAGCCCGTACGTCCGCCGTCGCGAAGAGCGCGGCGGCGGCGAGCGCAGCGACGGCGAGGCGGAATGTCATTTAGATGCTCTTGGTCCTCTGGACGAAGGCGAGCTTGAGCTCGCCGACATGCATCTCGAGGAAGTCTTCTTCCTCCGGCGAGAGATTGCCGCGGGTCTTTTCCTGCAGCATCTGCAGGATGTCGATCATCTGCCGCGCGGCGGCGGGATCGACTTTCGCCTGCGGTTGGTAGGGGTTGCGGAGCATGCCCAGGGCCATGTAGGCCTGGGCGATGAGCTGTTCGATGAAGAGGGCGAAGGGGGTGGAGGGGGGCTCGGGACGTTCGCCCGCGGCCGCGGGCGCGCGGCGTCGCTCGTCCGCCGGCTTTTTGGCCTGCGGCGCGGCTTCGGCGGGCTTTGGCGTTTCGGCAGGCGTCGCCGGCTCGGGCGCCTCCGCTATCTTCATCGGCTGCGGTTCAGACGGCTTGATGTCGTCCTTGAACTCGTCGCGGATGTCGCCTTCCGGCGTGAAGATCCGCTTGTCTGTGACCTTCAGCTCTTTCGGCGGTTGTCTCTCGTTCGGCAACGCTTGCCTCCACGCTAAACGATATCAGATGGGTACGTGTGGCGGAACCGCGAGGCGCTACTCGCGCAGGCGCCGGAGAATGGCGCGGTGGACCTGCGGGTCGGCGGCGATGCCCTGATGGCCATCGCAGACCAGCTCGGGCTCGACCTCGTCGCGCGCGCTGCTGACCGGGATGGTGCCGTCACCGGGCTCGAAGAGGACGCCGGCGAGCCGCTGTTCCGTGGGACGGAGGTCTTGCGGATAGAAGGCGTAGGAGTGGTCGCGCCGCTGCAGGATGCGACGGGCGGTGGGGACGCAATCGCCGGCGATGACGGTCACGTGAACGTCCGGGGGCATGGGCGTGGAGCGGAGGGCGTCGCGCAGGGAGCGCGCACTGGCGAGCTGCCGGGTGACGTCGAACTGCCAGTCTGCCGGGTTCCAGAGATCTCGCGCCAGGGGTTGGCCGTCTTCGTCGACGAAGACATGGCCGTCTTCCGGGAGCAGCTCGAAGATGAATGGCCAGGTGACCACGACCGCAGGGCTGAATTCGCGGCGGATGAGCTTCTCGGGACGGACGAACACGCGGAAGGCGTCGATCACGCCGCGCCGGACCGGGGCGACCAGGATCAGATGCTCGACGTCCGCACCGCCGCCGGCGAGCTTTACGTAGGTGGTGGCGACCAGGGCGCCGGCGGAGTGGGTGACGAGGTCGACCTTCGCGCCACCGTGCTCGCGCCGGACGCGCGCCACCAGCTCGGCCAGTGCGGCGGCGCTGTCGCGGGCGGAGCGGCGCCAGTCATAAAAGAATGGATAGAGGTCGCGGCCCTGCTGATAGCCGCCGAACTTCTCCAGGGCGATTGAAAGTTGCCAGCCGGTGTTCACGGGGCCGCGCGAGCCGACCCATCCACGCGGCACGAGCCGGTCGCGGCCTTCCGGCGGAAGGTCTAGGTTGTCCGGATACTCGGTCCGCCAGAGCGACCGTGGGGTGCCCCAGACGTAGTGCCCGGTCTCGGGGTCGAAGAGGCGGGTCACGCCGAAGCCGGCCACGACGATCACGGGGCGTACAGGCGGTGTGG
>JAXDJK010000135.1:0-7062 GCA_034665665.1 Acidobacteriota bacterium | reverse complement strand
TGCTGAAACTCGTTGTTCCACGATCGTCCTCACCCGTAGCGCCATACCCACGATGCGCTCGTTGCCGATCAAGTTGTCAACTATGTCCCTAGAACTTAGTGTCAACTATGTCTCCGGGTTGAACCCTTGCGGTCCCTCCGCGCCGTCTTCGCCCTGCGGTCCGCGTGGGCCCGTCGGACCGGTCGGTCCGGTGGGACCTGTGGCGCCGGTAGCGCCGGCCGTGCCGAGGAGCGAGTCGCGGAAGGCCATCTCGAATGCGGACGCGTCCTGACTGTTGTTCGCCACCTGCGAGCCGACGACGATCGCGCGTCCCTCGCCGCCCGTGCCGGTGATGCGCACCGTGGCCTCGTCGATCGCACCGGCGATCAGCGACCCGGCGCCGACGATCCGATGCTCCCACGGTCCCAGCGTCAGCGCGTGCGTGCCGATGATCGTGCCGGCGGTATCGAGCACGGACACATCGAGCGTCAGCGAAGCGCCCGTGGTCTCGACGAAGAAGAGGTTGTAGCGGAACTGCGCGCCTTGGCGGACGCCCTGCAGCACGCCCGACTCACCGCTGGCCAGACCGAAGTTGGCCGGGATGCCGGAGGTAATCAGCCCTTGTGAATCCGCCGCCGTCTGGGCGTCGCCCTGGTTGTACGCGCGCGACGAGACCAGTAGCGCCGCCGTGGAATGGATGCGCACCGCCCCGAGGACATTCTTCGCGCCGAAGAGCGTTTCGGCCGCGTTCTCGTAGACCCTGGTCGCGCCAGGGCCGACGGAATCGCGGAACATCGCCGGCGATGGATTGGCCTGCCCGCTCCGGAGGAACGACAGCTCGAATTCCGCGCCCGCGGTGGACGACGGATTCGTGATCCAGATGGTCGTGTAGAACTGGCTGCCGGCGACGCCTTCCACGCGTCCTACGGCTGGGAGAATCAGGTCCGTCCCGCCGAACGCGGCGGATGCGGAAGGGACGAACGACCAGAACATCGACAGCGCGATCGTGAGCGCTGCAACTGCCTTTCTCATCAAGGGGATCTCCTTAGCGGTGGACGGCGACGCGCATTCTAGAGCCGCACGGCGCGACCTCGGTCCGCACGTCCATCAGGAAATGTCCCTATTCGTTCTTCCGCGGCGGGCGCATCTTGGGCGAGTCCAGATCACGCCGGCCGGCGACTTCGGAACATCGAAAAGGAGAACTACCTGTGAAGCTCAAGACGCTCCTCGTGTCTCTTGCCGCCGCCGCCATCCTGACCGCCGCACCGGGCGCGTACGCGCAGTGCACGACTCCATTCGCATCACAACCGACGGTGCCGTCGACCGACGAAATCTTCATCGACGACGGCATTCCGGCCAGCGCTTCCGTCACCTCCGGGACGCTGAACTGGGATACCTCGCAGTACGCCACCGGAACGCAGTCGTTCTATCACTCCGGGGCCGGCACCAACACCGTCCGCATCGACGGGATCAATGAATACCTGAAGCTCGGCGCCGGCAAGGCCGTCGTGTATGTGCTGATCGATCCCTGCTCGACCACGCGCGAGATCAAGCTCACCTACTCCGACGCCGGCCGGACCGTGCAGCTCTATTGGGGTGAGAACCTGATCGGCTCGGGCGTGTCGTTCCGCCGCGGCAATCTGCCGTCGACCGGAACGTGGACGCGGCTCGAGATCCCGCTTCTGAGCCCCATGCGCCTTTCCGGGCACACGCTGGACTGGCTGAAGGTCGAGACGTATGACGGCCGGGTGTGGTTCGACACGTTCGGGCAGGACGGCGTGGGCTGCGTGCCCTCCGTCGCTTCGACGCCGTCGATCCCCAGCGGCGACACCGTCTGGATCGACGATTCGATCCCGAGCGGGTCGTACATTCAGTACGGCGATTTCGTGACCTCGCAGGCCGCGAGCGGGACGTCGTCGCTGGTGTATCCGTACTTTGGCCAGACCGTGATCAGCCCCGTGCTGGTGGGCGGCATGACCCAGATCACGAATACCGGCGATGATTTCATCGTCTACGTGATGCCGACCAGCTGCGTACCGCTCAATGAGCTGATGATCACGTGGTGGGCTGGTTCGACCAGCGGCTCGGTCTACTGGGGCACCACCGGCATCGGCGGCGAGGGCTCGGCCGTGTTCATGGGCTCGACCGTGCCGACCGCCGACGTGTGGACTCGCCTGGCGATCCCGGCGGCCACGGTCGGTCTCGACGGCGCGACCATCACCTCGGTGCGCGTGTCGAGTCTCGGTGGCCAGGTGTGGGTGGACCACATCGGCAACGCGCCGTAAGCAACACCGCAGTTAGTTGAAGACGAGGCCGGGCGCGACGCCCGGCCTCGTCGTTTTGTGGCCGTCGGCAGCTACCGAGGTAAAATGAGGCAATGTCGGACGAAGAACTGAAACGCCTGCTGGACATGAATGCTGCCGAGACGCGGCGGCATCTTGATGCGGCCACGGAACGGATCGAGGGGAGATTCGACCGCCTCGAATCGAAGGTGGACGGCCTCGAGAGCAAGTTCGCCGGCTTGGAAACGAAGTTCGACGTCTCCGTGGAGGAGATGCGCCGTCATTTCGAGGTGACGGCTGAAGACGTGAAGCATCAGGTCCGGCTGGTCGCCGAGAACGTCCTCATGGTCGATGAGAAGCTGGTTCGTGAAGCCAGCGACATCCGCGATGAAATGAGGACAGGGTTCGCGAATACGCAGGCGATGATCAAGTTCTCGCACGACGAACTGCATCGGCGTGTACGCGCGCTCGAAGATTCGCAGCGGACCGTCGAACAGACAGTCGCCGACTTGCAGGCGCGCGTTGACCGCCTCGAAGGCACCACTCACTAACTCGATACCGACAGCAGTGCACGATGAGGCCGGGCTTGCGCCCGGCCTCGTCGTTTCTGCTGCTTAGTTGCTCTGGCCGAAGGGCAGGTTGGGCATCTTGAACAGGACGCCGAAGTGGGCGTTGATCTTCTCGTCCGTGGTGGGGAGGTCTTTTTCGTGGCTGGCGTAAACGAGGCCGACGGGGATGCTGACGGTGTCGCTCACTTTGTAGGTGTAGGTGAGCGAGGCCACGAGGCGGTTCTTGACGTCGGCCTGGCTGGAGACGTCCTCGAAATCGACGTCGAGGTCGATGCGGCCGCCGCTCTTGTTCACGACCGGCGCGAGGGGACGGCCGTACTTGAGCGAGTAGACCATCGTCCGCGCACGGGGAATGCTGTATGCGACGGAGTACTGCGGCAGGTCGATCCAGCGCTGGTTGGCCACGTGGTACTCGGCGGTGAAGGCCAGGCGATCGGTAGCGGCTTCCTGGGCGTACGTCTCCATCGTCTGGGCACAGTTGGTGGCGATGGCGGCGGTAATGATCTTGTCCGGTCCGCAGGTGCCGGCGAACTTTTTCCGGAAGGAAGTGAGGTTGCGCGGACCCCACTCGTAGGTAAGGTCGGCGCTCCATTCGTTGGTGCCGACGATGTTGCGGCGCATGGTACGGATGGCCGAGCCGTGAAACTGCGACTGGTTGTTGAGCAGCGTGGCGAAGGCCACGGAGAAGCGGCGGATGCTGTTGCGTACGGCAGCCTGCGCCCGCGCGGCCGTCTCGACGGCGGTCTGGGTCGACTGGCGCTGTTCGGCAGGCAGGGACTGGAACTGCTGGTTGGTGCCCATGTTCGCAGCGACCAGAGCGGCCGTGAAGGCTTGGTCGTCCGCCCCTTGCGGCGGCACAATGTGGAGTAGCCAGGTCTCGAAGTAGTCGCGGTTCGGGCCGATGCTGCGGCCGAGCCTTTCGGTGGTGGGGTTGACGGACAGGCTGAGGGCGATGTCGTCGCCGTAATTGATGGAGCTGGTGAGATCGCTGATGGCCGTGGCATTCCCTGCCAGCGAGGTGGTGGCCTGGGCACTCAGCTGCGCATTGCCGAGCACCGCCTGGACCTTCAGGGCGCCAGTGGTGCCGAGGATCGGCAGTTGCGGGTTCCAGTCGAAGGTCAGGGCCTCACCGCTGTCCTGCAGCGTGGCCGATTCGAGCGAGGCGGTGAAGAGGGTCAGGAAGTCTTTGATGGCGGAGTCGGCCGGCGAGGTGAGCGTGGTGATGCCGGTGTTCGCGGCCGCCACGGTCTGCTGGGTGGCGGTGGTGGCGGCGGTCTGCTGCTGCGCGGGCGTCAGCGCCGGGACCGGCGGGACGAAGCGCTGCCAGCAGGTGAGCACGGTATCGGCCTGGGTGCACTGCTGGGCCTGAGCTGGAACAGCGGCGATGAGGGACGAAGCGAGAAGAAGCGGAAGAAGGATTCGCATGGTCAGGTCCTCACACACCCGAGGTCAGAATCTTGAGGAGCAGCGGTGAGTCGGCGGCCTGGCTGATCTGCCACTCGCACGCGGCAGCGACTTTCGGCGCGCCGGGACCTTCCGGCGCCATGACCATGACCGGATTGCCGTCCGGATCTTCGATGACGATCTTCAGCGAGAGGGGTTGATCGACATCGCGGAACAGCGTGACGATCGGATTGAGCGCCACCTGGTCGTTGGTCTGGAAGACGAGGATCTGAGGGCCGGGAACGATGTCGGAATGACGGAACGGGATCTGATCCACACCCTTGCGGCTCCAGGGGATCACGACGTCAAAGGCGGTCTCGTCGCCTGTGGCGCTCGCTTTCAACACCGATCCGGCGGGCACGGGTCTCCACAACACCAGCGTGTCTTTGTCGCTGACAGTCATCGCTCTCTCCTTCTTCGGGCCGGCGTTTCCGCCGGCCCGATGGGTGATTTGCAGTTGCTTGAGACTACTTCAAGCGCAGCGTTGGGTCACCGAAGAGGATCCAGGTACGGCGGACGTCGGGATCGCTGGTGGCGCGCTTGGCCAGCAGGATGGCGTCGCCGAGGGTGATCGGGGTCGCGCCGAAGATCTGGCGGTTCAGCTCGAGGGCGGCGGCGAGCTGGCCGTTGGTCCCGCTGAGCGCCGACGAGGCCCACACACCGATCGCGCCGCCGGCCGGGTTTTTCAGGAGCGCCTCGGCGAGGCTCTCGGTGTAGAGGTCGTGGAAGTATCCGTTGAGGCAGTTCATCGAGACCACGAAGGGCAGACGGTTCGCGGTCGTCAACTGCGCGGCGTCCGCGGAGCTGAAGTAGCCGTTGCCCCACAGCTCGACCGAGCCATGCCCGATGTACGTGGTGAGCAGCGCGCCGCGGTTGAAGGCGCTGAGGATGGCGGCCTGCGCACCGGGCGTGACGCCGATGGCGATGCGGTTCAACTGGAACGTGGCCGGAACCGTGGCCGCGAGACGATCGGCCGCGCGGTCGAACGGATACCCGTTCGGGGCGTCGTTGACCAGGTCGACGTAGCCACCGGCCGCGCCCGCAGGATTGTGCGCGATCAGCTTGTTGACTACCGCGGTGGCCTGTTCCGGCGTCCGCACCGGCAGGCGTCCGATGGCCATGGAGGCCAGGCCGCTGCCGTCGAAGTCGGCGAACCAGTCGTCCGAGGCGGTCTTGAGGAAGGAACTGGCCACGAGCTTCGTCGGAACGAAGTCGTAGCTGCCCATGCCGAGGTAATTGCGGGCATCGAAACTCGAATCGCCGAGGAGGATCACATAGTGCGGCTTCGTCTTCCACGAGGCCGTGCGGGCCAGGAAGTCGCGAAGGGCCTGCGGAGAATGGTGGCCGTAGGAGAACTCGTCGTAGACGTTCTGCACGTCCACCACCACCGTGGCGATGCCCTGCGCGGCACGCGCGCTCTTCAGGGCGTTCGCGGCGGCGAGGAAGGAGCGGTTGGTGAGGATCACCAGGTTCGCGCCGTTGGCCGGCGCGTTCCAGCTCGACGGCTCGTTCCACGCGATCTGGGCCGGCGCCAGGACGCGGCTTTCAGCAAACGCGAAGATCGTGCGATCGCCGGGGCCGGTGGTGGCGAAGGAGGCGGTGCTGGTGCCGTCGGCGTTCTTGACGATGGTGGCGTCGATGAGCGCGGGTGCCAGCGGATCCGTCACGTCGACGACGCGGACCGCGCTGCTGGTGAAGCCCTTGACGGCGACGGCCGTGCCGCCGGAGACGGCGAACGTGAGCGCGTTGTCGTCCGCCTTGTAACTGTGGGGATACGTCAGCTTCGACGACTCCAGCACGCTGACGTCGTCCCAGCCGTTCTCCGCCACCAGCTCGAGGGTGTTCTCGCCGTTCAGCAGCACGTTCAACGGAACCGGCAGGCGGGCCGTGTGCCGCGCCTGGCCGTCGAAACGGACGGTACCTAGGAAGCTCCCGTTGAGCTTCGCGGTGATGGAGTGATCCATGTTCTCCGTCGCGCCCTGGAGCACCAGCTCCAGCTCCGCGTTCCCGGAAGCATCGCGGTTGGTGACCGTGAGCGACTGCGTCGCGGGCCAGGTGGTGAGGATCGGGCCGAAGAAGCTCTCGCGGTCGCCGTTGTTGGTCAGCGCGCCGAAGAAGACCGTGCGCTCGATCCGCTCGAAGGTGTACGGGAAGCCGGAGGACGCGGGCGCGCCGCTGTTGCCCTTGCCGCCGGTGCTCTTCACGCGCAGGCCGCTGCCTTTGCGCGCGGTGATGTAGTAGACCCGTCCGCCCGTGCTGACGGTGTCGATGCCGCGTCCGAAGAACTCGATCGAATCGGCCGCGTCGAACTTGCCCTCGTTCTTCGCGTTGACGAGGACCGGGATCTCGACCCCTTCGCTGAACACCGCGATGGCCCGGCCGTTGGTGCCCGGGTCGAAGCCGGCGGCGACGAGATCGCTCTTCCGCACGCGGTACCAGCCCGGACGCGTGACGATGACCTTGACGGCCGGCACACCGGCGAGCTGCCACTGCTCCGCGAGCTGGGCCGCGGAGGGTTGCGCCGGAGCGGGCACGCGGACGCCCATGCCGGCGTCGGTGGTGAAGATGCCGCCGACCGACCCGAGGGTCGGATCAGGCTCGGTAGTCACGCCGCCGTCACTCTCGTCACCGGTGAGGCGCGGCGTGATCGGAGCGTGCGCGGTGTGCGTGCCGTTGAGATCGACGTCTTCGATCAGGTACTGCACGAATCCGGCGGGCGGGGTGCGGTCGACGAAGCGGTAGCTGCGGGGTCCGCCGCTCTTGCGGCCGGTCATGAAGGCGGAGCCGAT
>JAXDJK010000134.1:0-3446 GCA_034665665.1 Acidobacteriota bacterium | reverse complement strand
GATCCGCGGCGCAGGATCGAGGAACTTGGCCAGCCCGAAGTCGAGCAGCTTCGCGCCGGCGTTCGTGAGCATGATGTTGCCTGGTTTGAGGTCGCGATGGGTGATCCCGGCGCGATGCGCCTGCTGGAGCGCCTCCGCGATCTGCGCGCCGATCCGCACCAGCTGACTGCCCGGCAGCGGCCCGCGCCCGAGGCGCTCGGCGAGCGTCTCGCCCTCCAGGAACTCCATGACCAGGTACTCGGTGCCGCCGTCGCTGCCGACGTCGTAGAGCGCGCAGATGTTGGGATGCGACAGCGCCGAGATGGCCCGCGCCTCCCCTTCGAACCGCGCCCGCAGCTCCTCGTTTCCGCTGAGCCCGGGCGGCAGGATCTTGAGCGCAACGGTCCGATCGAGCCGCGTGTCGCGGGCCCGGTACACCTCGCCCATCCCGCCGGCGCCGCGTAGCGAAACGATCTCGTACGGGCCGACCCTGCTGCCGCGCGCCAGCGTCACTCGATCAACCCCTCGGCGTCCACCGGCTTCTTCTGCACGGCTGCCATGATACGGAAGGAGCCTCGCGACTACGCGAAGCGTTTGGAGTGCGGCGCTTTCCCGCCGCTCTTGTACAGCCACGAGCGGCGGGCGTGGCATCAGGCAGCGGTTCGTCCAGCGCCATCGCTACGGCCTGTGGCTATACGAAAGCGGCGGGAAAGCGCCGCACTCCAAACGCTTCGCGTAGTCCGGCGCGCTCTTGCCGGAAAAGCGATACGGCTCACATCGGCGCGACGAGCAGCGAGTTCGAGTAATCCTCGATCATGGAGAACGCCTCGGCCTCCAGTTCCTCGAGCCAGAGCGCGCCACGGTAGAAATCCGACTTGCTGCGATCGCGCTCGATGAGGTTGGGGAAGCCGCGCAGCCAGACGAAGTTGTTCGCGTCGTCGAGGTCGTCGAACTGGCCGTAGACGGTGATGCCGTGGCCCGTCTGCGGCCCCAGGGTCTTGTCGTGGAAGAACCTCGCGAAGCGGGCGCGCTGGCCGGGGGCGATGCGGTACTGGCGGATCTCCAGCACCTTCGCTTCATCGATCCGCCGGAACTCCTCGGGCGTCGTGATGGTCGAGCCGTACGCCGGGGCGAGCTTGCGCACGATCGATTTGCGCACGGGTGTTGGCGCCGTCGCCAGCACCTCCGCCTCGTCCCACTCCCGCTCCGCCGGCTGGAGCAGCCAGGCGAACGTCGCGTCATCGCGATATGACAGGAACCGCCCCAGCACCTGCCCCGCACCGGGCCGCGAATACAGCGGCAGGAGCGTCTCCTCGAACCAGCGTAGCCACGTCCAGCGAAACTCGGGATCGATATCGTAAATCCGCAGCTCGAGCTCCATGGCTTTCCCCTCAGTCCGCACGCGACATGTGCATGATCCAGTTCGTCTCCCACGTCGCCCCGTCGTCGGCCGAGAAGGCCTGCTGCCAGCGCGCGGTGGTGGGGGTGTCGTGGGTCCAGGTGAAGCGGACGCGCACAGTCGTCCCCTCGTGCTGGTCCACGCCGTCGAAGGTGCCGACGCCGTCCACGAATCGTCCGGTCACCGGCGGATCGAACACGCCGTGTGCGTTATCCGCCCAGTAGATGCTCCACTGCTGTTTCGCGCGGTCGAAGAGCCGCACGGTCAGGCCGACGAAGCCGGGCCGCCAGTCCTCGGCGATGAAGTGGTCCGTGTTGCCGAGGCCTCCGGCGAGGAGCCGCGCCTCGCAGACGGCGGGAAAAGTCTCCCACTCCGTCGCCCCGCAGAGGCGGCCTTTCAGCCGTTCGTTGCGAACGTCCCAGCGCCCCATCCAGAAATCAAAGTCGCCGGAGCCATCGTGTTGGGTGTCTGTCATGCACGCGATCCTAGCGGCGGCAGTGGTCCTGCTCAATAGCCACATTCGCGTAAACTGATAGAGCCACTTCATGCTTCTCGATCTCACCACCACCGGCCCGCTGTACCGCCGCATCTACGACGCGCTGCGCACGCAAATCCTGCGCGGCGAGCTCGTGGCGGGCGCACCGCTGCCGGGCACACGCACGCTGGCGCGGGACCTCGGCGTATCACGCATCGTGGTGCTCGCGGCCTTCGAGCAACTCGCCGCCGAGGGCTACATCGAATCGACCGTGGGATCGGGCTCGCGCGTGGCCGTGCAGGTCGCACCGGTGACCGCACCGGCACGGCGACGATCCGCCGTTACCGCCGACGCGGCCGTATCGGCGTATGCGCGACGCGCCCGCCAACTCTCCCCGCAGGAGCCGCCCGGCCAGGAGCACCCGCCCGCGGACGGCGCCATCGACTTTCGCTACGCCACGACCGTTCCGGACGCGCGGACGGTCGCACTCTGGCGCCAAGCCATCACCCGAGCCGCCGGCGAGCCGCGGCTCGACTACCCCGATCCGGCCGGCCTGCCGCTGTTGCGGCGCGTCCTGGCCGAGCATCTGCGCGAACAGCGCGGCGTGGTCGCCGACGCCGAGGACATCATCATCGTCAGCGGCGCCCAGCAGGCACTCGACCTCACCGCACGCGTGCTCTGCGACCGCGGCACGCGCATCGGCCTGGAAGATCCGCACTACCAAGGCACACGCCAGGCTTTCGTCGCCGCTGGCGGACGCGTGGTGGCGTGCCCGGTCGATGCCGATGGTCTGGACATCGAGCGCCACGCCAGGCGCCTCGGCGACGCGCGGGCCATCTGCGTCACGCCGTCGCACCAGTTCCCCACCGGCGCGATCATGACCGTGGCCCGCCGCCTGGCCCTCCTGCAATGGGCGCAGACCCGCCGCGCCTGGATCGTGGAAGACGATTACGACTGCGAGTTCCGCTACGGTGTCGGCGCCGTTGCGGCGCTGCAAGGCCTCGACACAAACGGCCGGGTGATCTACATCGGCACATTCGCGCGCATGCTCTTCCCCGCCCTGCGGCTCGGCTACATCGTCACCCCGCCCGCGCTGCGCGACACCTTCCGCGCCGTCAAATGGCTGGCCGACCGCGGCAGCGCGCCGCTCGAGCAACAGGCCCTGGCTACCCTGCTCGAATCGGGCGCGTACGAGAGCACCCGCCGCCGCACCGTCCGCGCCCTGACCACGAAGCGCGACACCATCGTGGCCGCCCTGGCCACGCACTTTCCCGATGACGACGTCCTCGCCACCGGCGCCGCCTCCGGCACCCACCTCTTCCTCCGCCTCCCCCGCCTCCCCCTCGACGCAACCGACCGCCTCCTCGCGACCGCGCGCACCGAGGGTGTCCACGTCTACAGCGCCCACCCGTACTACCAGCGCCCACCCCGGCACGTCACTCTGATCCTCGGCTACACCACCGTGGCGACCGCGGACATCCCCGTGGGCATCGAACGCCTGGCCGCGGCATACGCGAAGGTGTAACGGGAGCGTCGAGGGTCTACGCGAAGCGTTTGGACTGCCGGCAGCTTTCTGCCGCT
Source organism: Acidobacteriota bacterium (assembly GCA_034665665.1). Classification (GTDB taxonomy): domain Bacteria; phylum Acidobacteriota; class Thermoanaerobaculia; order Gp7-AA8; family Gp7-AA8; genus DASWOB01. Next base: position 12 of record JAXDJK010000134.1, on the reverse strand, counting down.
TTTGTACAGCCA
>JAXDJK010000133.1:0-2732 GCA_034665665.1 Acidobacteriota bacterium | reverse complement strand
GCCCACGCGCGCGGTGTGGAGGACCTCCTCCCAGATGCCGGCCAGCGTGGCTTCGACCGGGGTGCGCGGCGCGACGTATTGTTCGCTGGCCGTTGCGGCATCCGGGGCCGGCAGCGCGGCGCGATCGATCTTGTCGTTCGGCGTGAGCGGGAAGGCCGCGAGGTGCACGAAGAAGCCCGGGATCATGTGCGCCGGGAGGGTTTGCTTGAGGAACTCGCGCAGCTCCCCGCTTGACGGCGGCGGCGCGAACGATCTCGCGAACGAAGTGGCAAGTACTACGCGAAGCGTTTGGAGTGCGGCGCTTTCCCGCCGCTTTTGTATAGCCACGTGCGCTGCCGGTGGCCGCGAGCGAGCGTTGAGTGAGGCCACCTGCGCGGCTCGTGGCTGTACAAGAGCGGCGGGAAAGCGCCGCACTCCAAACGCTTCGCGTAGTACGCCACGCTTTTGCTTGCTCGTGTAGTACGCGACCAGTCGCTTCGCGTCGCCCTCGCCGTTGGCGAGGACCAGCGCCTGGGCGATGGAGGGATGGCGCTCCAGCGCCGCCTCGATCTCGCCCAGCTCGATGCGGAAGCCGCGGATCTTGACCTGATCGTCGGCGCGGCCGAGGAACTCGACTTTGCCGTCGGGGCGATAGCGCACCCGGTCGCCGGTGCGATACATCCGGCTTCCGGCCGCGCCGAAGGAGTTGGGGAGGAAGCGTTCGGCGGTCAGGCCGGCGCGGTGGAAGTAGCCGCGCGCAAGGCCGGCTCCGCCGACGTACAACTCGCCCGCCACGCCGACCGGCACGGGCTGCAACGCGCCGTCGAGGACGTACAGATGGATGTTCGGGAAGGGTCGGCCGAGGGTGATCGGCTCATCGGCGCGGACCGGACCGATGGCTGCACCGACGGTGTTTTCCGTGGGACCGTATCCGTTGAGGACCGTTCGGCCTTCGAGCCACGGCATGACCTGGGCAAAGGAGAGCGCGTCGCCCGCGCTGACCAGCGTCTTCAGCTGGGGCACGGATTCGGGAGACATCGCCGCCAGTGCCGCGGGAGGGAGCGTGGCGATGTCCACCGCGGCCTCGTTCATCAACGCGCTCAGGTCGGGTCCCGGCAGCAGGCGTTCTTTGGGTGCGAGCACCAGCGCCGCTCCGCGGCCCCACGCCATGACGATCTCCCAGACCGAGGTGTCGAAGCTCAGCGACGCGAACTGCAGGACGCGGGTGCCCGGCAAGCCCTCCAGCCGCTTCTGCTGCGCGTAGGTGAGATTGACGACGCTGCGGTGCATCACCATCACGCCCTTCGGCCGGCCCGTCGAGCCGGAGGTGTAGATGATGTAGGCCAGGTTCTGGGGCAGCACCTTGACTGCAGGTGCGCCATCCGGCCAAGAGGCGAGATCGAGGAAATCCGCCTCCGTGATCACGCACTGCGCATCGGCGTCTTCGGCGATGTAGTCGATGCGCGCCTGCGGGTAACTCGGATCGATCGGCACATAGGCACCGCCCGCTTTGAGGATGCCGAGAATGCCGATCATCATCTCGAGAGAACGCTCGACGGACAGCCCCACGCGCGCTTCCGGCCCTACGCCGCGGGCGATGAGCGCATGCGCGAGCTGATTCGCTCGCGCGTCCAGTTCGCGATACGACAGCTGCTGCCTTTCGAAGATGATGGCCACGGCATCCGGGGTGCGCGCCGCCTGCGCTTCGAAGAGCCCGTGCAGGGTCAGCTCTTCGGGATACGGGATGTCGTGGCGATTCCACTCCACCAGCACCTGCTGGCGCTCGTCTTCGCCGAGGAGCCCGTACCGGCTGATGCGCTCCTCGGGATTCGCCACGATGGCCGTGAGGAGCCGCGTAAAGTGCCCGATCAGGCGCTCGATGGTGGCGCGATCGAAGAGGTCGGTGCTGTATTCGAGCATGCCGCGGAGGCCTTCGGCCGTCTCGGTCATCGAGAGGGTCAGGTCCACCTTCGTGGCGCGTTGCTCGAACGGGACGGGGGCGATCTCCAGGCCGGGCAATCGCAAGGCGGAGAAGGGCGCGTTCTGCAGCACCAACATCACCTGGAACAGCGGCGAGTAACTCAGCGACCGGGCCGGATTCAGTTGCTCGACCAGCACCTCGAACGGGACGTCCTGGTGCGCGTACGCCTGAAGCGCCGTTTCCCGGACCTTTGCCAGTAAAGCCATGAAGGTGGGATCGCCACTCAGATCCGCGCGCAGCACCAGGTTGTTGATGAAGAAGCCGATCAGCGGCTCGAGCTCCGCGCGGGTGCGGTTCGCCACCGGCGTCCCCACGGCGATGTCGGTCTGGCCGCTGTAACGGCTCAGCAGGATGTCGAACGCCGTGAGCAGGGTCATGAACAGCGTCGCCCCCGACTTGCGGCTCAGGGCGTTGAGTCCGTCCGTCAACTCGCGCGACAGCCGGAACGGCTCGTGCGCGCCGCGGTAGCTCTGCACGGGCGGGCGCGGACGATCGGTGGGCAGCTCCAGCAGGGGCGGCAGGTTGGCCAGCGCCGTCTTCCAGTAGTCCGTCTCCGCGGCCAGCACATCCCCCGTCAGCCACGCCCGCTGCCAGTACGCAAAGTCGGCGTACTGAATCGCCAGCGGCGGCAACGGCGAGCCGGTGTAGAGCGCTACCAGCTCGTTCATCAGCACGCCCATCGACCAGCCGTCGGCGATGCTGTGGTGCAGGCTGAGGACGAGCAGGTGGGAAGGCGGTTCCTCGGAGTTCCTCGGAGTTGCTGGGCGTTGCG
>JAXDJK010000132.1:0-2926 GCA_034665665.1 Acidobacteriota bacterium | reverse complement strand
GGTCTATTCGGCCCAATTCAATCAGGAGATTTCGCAGCGTGCTCAATGACATGAAAATCGGAAAACGGCTCGGGATCGGCTTCGGCGCCATCCTGCTGCTGATGGTGCTCGTCGCGGGCGTAGGGTTCTGGGGACTCTCCCGCACGGCCAACGGAATGGCTTCGATCTTCAGCGAGGAAGCGCCCATCGTCACCGGCGCCAACGAAGTCCGCGCGCACACGATCCAGCTGCGCCGCTACGAGAAGGACATCTTCCTCAGCGCCGGCGATCCGAAGAAGGCGGCCGAGTACGGTGCGATCTGGGATGCGAACCGGAAGGAGTACGAGGGGCACTTCATGGCCCTCGAGAAGGTGGCGGTCCGGCCGGAGGACAAGGAGTTCGTCCGCCGCATGCACAACGACTACACCACGTACGTGAATGCGTTCACGGACGTGCGCGAGAAGATCACCAACGGCACGATCAAGACGCCGGCCGAAGCGGTGACGGCGTTCGAAGGAGCGCGCGATGACCTGCGGGACATGGATGCGCTGGCCGAGGAATTCGGCAACAGCTCGCTGGCCCGCATGCAGGTCGCAAAGACGTCCATGGAGGAAGCGGGGCAGCGCACGAAGCTTCTGATGTGGACGATCATCCTGGCCGCGCTGGCGATGGTCGTGCTCATCACCATCGCGGTGACGCGCAGCATCACCCGGCCGATCCTGCAGCTCGTGGAAGTCGCGGACAAGCTGGCCCGCGGCGACTCCGATCAGCGCGTGGTCGTCCGCGGCGACGACGAGACGGCCCTGCTACTCACCTCGATGCAGAAGATGATCGACTCCAACAATGCCATCGTCACCGCTGCCAGTGCCATCGCCGCCGGCGATCTGCGCGTGCGCGTGGAGCCGCGCTCCGACCGCGATTCCCTCGGCAAGGCCCTCGTGAACATGATCGAGACGCTGACGCGCATCATCGGTGAGGTGCGCACCGGCGCCGGCTCGCTGGCCGGTGCGTCCATGCAGGTCTCGTCCAGCGCGCAGCTGCTCTCGCAGGGCACGGCGCAGCAGGCCTCGTCGGTGGAAGAGACCACCTCCAGCCTCGAGCAGATGAGCGCATCCATCACGCAAAACGCCGACAACTCCCGGCAGATGGAAGTGATGGCCGTGCGCGGTACGAAGGACGCCGATGAGAGCGCCCGGGCCGTGGCGCAGTCGGTCGACGCGATGACGCGCATTGCCGAGAAGATCTCGATCATCCAGGAGATCGCCTACCAGACCAACCTGCTGGCCTTGAACGCCGCGATCGAAGCAGCGCGTGCCGGAGAGCATGGCCGCGGCTTCGCGGTCGTGGCCACGGAAGTGCGCAAGCTGGCCGAGCGCAGCCAGTCGGCGGCGAAGGACATTGGCGGGCTGGCTACGTCGAGCGTCGACGTGGCGGAGCGCTCCGGCCGATTGCTGGTCGAGCTGGTGCCGACCATCCGCAAGACCGCGGATCTCGTGCGCGAAGTGGCGGCGGCGTCGGGCGAGCAGTCGGCCGGCGTGGCGCAGATCAACCGGGCCATGACGCTGGTGGACGATGTCACGCAGCGCAATGCTTCGGCTTCCGAGGAACTGGCGTCGACGGCGGAAGAAATGTCGTCGCAGGCGGAAGCGCTGCAGCAGACCATCGCCTTCTTCCGCATCGCCGGCGATCGCGACCAGCTCGTGGCGACCGCGGCGCGGTCGTCACCGGTCGCGCGCCGCACCGCCGGAGCGGCACGGCCGCAGGCCCAGGCGTTCACGCCACCTCCCGCGAAGCCGGTGCAGCGTGTGCCGGGTAACGGCGCGGATCACGGAGACTTCACCCGCTTCTGATGCCCATCCAGGTCCTGGTGGTCGATGACTCCGCCGTGGTGCGGCAGATGCTGACCGGCATCATCGGCACCGCGGCGGACATGCGGGTGGCCACCGCCTCCGACCCGATCATCGCCATGCAGAAGATGAAGGGGACGCGCCCGGATGTGATCGTGCTGGACCTGGAGATGCCGCGCATGGACGGCATCACCTTCCTCCGCAACATCATGGCCAGCGATCCGATCCCGGTGGTGGTCTGCTCCGGCCGCGCCACCACGGCTGCCGTGACAGCGCTCGAAGAGGGGGCGGTGGAAGTGATCGCCAAGCCGTTGCACGGTCTGGCGGAGTTTCTGACGGAGCAGAAGACGGCGATCCTCTACTCGATCCGCGCCGCCGCCGCGGCCCGTCCACGCCTGGCCGTGGTACCGCCGGCCGTGCGCCCGCGCGTGGAGGAATCCCGCCCGCGGCTCGCGCTATCCACCGATCGCCTGATCGCCCTCGGCGCCTCCACCGGCGGTACCGAGGCGCTGCGCGCGGTGCTCTCGGCCATGCCGGCCGACTCGCCCGGAATCGTGGTCGTGCAGCACATGCCGGCCATGTTCACCGCCGCCTTCGCCAAGCGCCTGGATGAATGCTGCGCCATCCGCGTCCGCGAAGCGGAGGACGGCGAGCGTGTCCTGCCCGGCGTAGCGCTCGTCGCACCCGGCAACCGCCACCTCTCCGTGCACCGCAGCGGCAACGGCTACAGCGTCCAGCTCTCCGACAGCCCCCCCGTGGCCCGCCACCGTCCCAGCGTGGACGTGCTCTTCCAGTCCGTGGCCTACGCCGCCAAAGCCAACGCCACCGGCGTCCTCCTCACCGGCATGGGCGCCGACGGCGCCGAAGGCCTCCTGGCCATGCGCCGCGCCGGCGCCCTCACCATCGCCCAGGACGAAGCCTCCTCGGTCGTCTTCGGTATGCCGAAGGAAGCCATCGCCCGCGGCGCCGCCGAGCGCGTGCTCCCGCTCTCGCGCATCGCGCCCACGCTGCGCTCGATCTAACTACGCTTCCAGGCCAAGAGCGCGCCGGACTACGCGAAGCGTTTGGAGTGCGGTGTCGCCACCGCTTTTGTACAGCCA
>JAXDJK010000131.1:0-5236 GCA_034665665.1 Acidobacteriota bacterium | reverse complement strand
TTGCGGATGTGCATCTCCACGAGCAGGGCCCGGTTCAGCATCGGCGCGAAGTGATCGGGGAGGTGCGAGGTGAGGGTATGCGCGAGAGCGGGGGAGAAAGGCGCGCCGGCGTGGGCGCGGGCATCGTCTGCCAGCAGCCGTTCGAAATGCCGTACCAGCGGTTCGATGACGGGCAGGAACGGACATCGGGCGCGGTCCACGATGTCGGGCCAGACGAATTTCTCTTCCGGCTGTTCCTGGCTGTACGCCGCGGCGATCGTGTCCAGCCACTCCGCCGGAGCGATGTACGCGCGCACCTGCTCCGCGCTCTCGCCGAGGAGGTACAGCAGCTCGTCCTCGTCGATGCCCGATGCGGTCAGACGCTCTTCCCACAGACCGGGATGCTTCGCGAACGCGCTCTGCGTCTTCCAGCGCTCCAGCCGCGCCGCGGCACGTGCCAGATCGAACGGTTGCCGCGGCGACCCCTGTGCTCGCCAGGCCGCGACGCGCTCGGCCAGCGTGGCCGCCAGAGACCAGCGTGAGCTGTCCAGCAGCTCGGCGACAGTCCTGCTGTCGTCCAGGGTCTCTGTTTCCTCTTCAGGAACGACGATCGAAGAAGACATGCCTGCCCGGCCTCCAAAAGCGCGAGGCGGGAGTTTAGGATTAGTTACGTAAAAGCGTCAAGCCTGAATCACGGCTGTAACGTCAGAGCTCGCCACGGGCGGATCGCTGCAGGATGTGGTCGGCCGTGCGCAGGGCATTGGCCACGATGGTGAGGGTGGTCGACGCTCCGCCCGAGGTCGGCATGAAGGCGCCGTCGGCCACGAAGAGGTTGCGCAGGGCGTGCACGCGGCAGAAGGGATCGAGCACCGAGCTGCGCGGATCGCGGCCGGCGCGGCAGGTGCCGTGCACGAGGTAGGCGGACGTGCCGCCGACGTCGGTGGTCACGCCTTCGGTGGCGCCGAGGTCCTCGTACACCTCGAAGGCGCGATCGGCCAGGAAACGCCCGGCCCGCCGGTGATGCGCGGGGAGGTCGAGGTGAATCTGCGCGGAGGGGAGGCCCCAGCGATCGGTGATGGTCTCATCGAGGGTCACGAACGTCTGCGCGTTCGGCAGAAAGTCGTGGAAGGCCTCGAAGTACAGCACGCGCTGCTCCGGGCCCGCCGGCAGATACGCCGAGGCCTCGGGCGCGATACCGAAGCGGATCATCCCCCCCTTCGCCAGGTCCGACACGCCGTCCGGGAGAAAGTAAAAATCGGCGATCGAGCGCCCGAGAAACGGAAAGTCGTGGCGCAGCAGCGGCGCGCGGTCGAGCTCGAAGAGCGCCTGCCCCATGGTCACGGCGTGGAACTGCAGGTTCCGGCCGACCTGGCCTTCGTCATTGCCTAGGAGGGAGAGCAGCAACAGCCGCGCGGATTCGATCGCCGAGGCCGACACGCACACCACCCGAGCCGCGGCAAACTGTTCGTTTCCCTCGGCGTCAATGTACGAGCAGCCGGAGACCCGATCGCCGTCCGCCTTCACCACCTCCCGCACCATCGACAGCGGGCGCACCTCGCAGCGGCCGGTCGCCTCGGCGTGGGCGATGAAGGTCTCCTGCGACGTCCCGCGCGCCCCCACCGGGCAGCCGTACGACGCGCACAGCCGGCAGTACTCGCACGCTGGGCGGCCGTCGTACTCCTGCGAGTTGATGGCCCGCGGGGTGGGGAACGGATGCCAGCCACGCGCGCGGCAGGCTTCCTCCACCGACGCGGCGAACGGGTGTGCGTCGAGCGACGGCAGCGGATGCGTATCCGCCGCTCCCGACACACCCATCATCCGCTCCGCGAGCGCGTAGTAGGGCTCCAGCTCCTCGTACGAGTACGGCCAGTCCGCGAGCGACAGGTAGTCGCCGAAGCGCGACTGCATCCGGAAGTCGTCGGGATGGAAGCGGTAGAAATACCCGCCCATGTGCACCGTCCCGCCACCCACGCAGGTGGCGATCCAGCCGAGCGTGGTACGCACCGGCGTGGTGGTGCGCGCGGTGACCACCGTGTGCGGATCGGTATCGACGGGCGGCACGAAGTCGCCCGGCCGCAGGCCGCCCGGCGCATGGCGATAGTCTTCGCGGAGATACCGCGGCCCCTTCTCCAGCACCAGCACCCGCCAGCCCGCGCTGGCCAGCCGCCACGCCAGCGCCCCGCCCCCGGCCCCGCTGCCGACGATCACGGCGTCATGCATGCCGGGAGACTAGCAGGCCGCGCGTATGATGACGACGTCCGTATGCGCTTCCGTCTCTCCTTCGCCATCGTGGCGGCACTGCTTTTCGCCTCGGCGGCTCAGGCCGCGCAGACGCGCATTGCCTTCGCACCGCGCCGCGCGCTGGAAGCGGGCGAGGTGGTCACGGTCGGCTGGGAAGACCTGCCAGCGGACGTCGATGAGCTGGAGTTCCTCCTCTCCACCGGCGACGGGCAGGTCGTGCGCCTCACGCCGCAGTTCCTGCCGTCCACCGGCTCGTTCGGCTGGACCGTACCGAATCTTCCGTCGCGCGACGCCGTGCTGGAACTGCGCGCCGGAATCCGCGGCGAGGAGCTCGTGCTCGCCTCGAGCGAGCCGTTCGTCATCCGCGGCACGGCCCGTAGCGCGCACGTGGAGTTTCGCGATGGAGAATGGTGGGCTCTCGAAGCCGGGACGCCCCTCCCCGACGCCCCAGCCCTGCACGCGATCACGCGGGGCAGGGCCACGCGCTCGTTCGTCCGGCCGCGCCAGTGGCTGCCGCGCGTGGCGCTGCACCTCGGCGCGGAAGAGCGCGTGATGGCGGACGAGGTGTGCGCGTCGCGCGCCGATACGCGTTGCGGTGCGCCGCTGGTGGTCCCTCAGCGGAAATGATCGTTTCCTGACTCGCTCTGCAAATCACCGTTTGCTCGCGAAAGGGAACGTTCATGCGTTCATTGATTCTTGCTGCGCTTTTACTGGCGCCGCGGCTGGCCGCGGCGTGGGATGGCGTGCTGCTCCTGCCCGACGGCAGGGCCGCCGCCGATAGCTATGTGTCGATTTCCGGCGTCTCCGGCTCCGCCCGGACCGACTCCCGGGGCCGGTTCACCCTCGGCGGCGATCACGTCCCGCTGACCCTCATCGTCGTCGGTCCCGGCGGCGAGATTTATCCCGCAGTGACCGTGGCCGAACTGCCGCCCGACGGCGCCCTCACCATCCGCCTCGAGCACGGGCTGCAAGAGACCGTCACAGTCACGAGCGGCGTCGCCCCGAACATCGAAGCATCTCCCGCCGCCGCGACCTCCGTGATCGGCCGCGAGGAACTGGAACAGCGCCGGCCCGAGCATCTCGCCGACGCGCTGGCGCGCACGCCCGGCATCCAGATCCGCGGCGAAGGACCGCCCGCGGTGCCGGTGGTACGCGGTCTCGCCGGAGGCCGCACGCTGCTGATGCTCGATGGCGTGCGCGTCACCGCGGAGCGCCGCGCCGGCCCTTCCGGGACGTTCCTTGATCCCTTCGCCCTCGGCTCGATCGAAGTCTCACGCGGTCCCGGCTCCGTGGCCTACGGCTCCGACGCCCTCGGCGGCATCGTGCATGCGCGCCCCGTCGATCCCGCCGTTGGACAGCCAACGCTGCGCTACGAGCTCTCGCAATCACTCGGCGGCGTGGATCGCCGTTCCGCCGGCATCGAGCTCACGCGCGACGCGCTCGGCGGCGCGTTCCTGGCCCTGCTGCACGCCCGCGATGCGAACGACAGCGAGGCCGGCAACGGACAACGCATTCCCAACTCCTCCTACAGTGATGCCGGCGGCGCCCTGCGCTTCGTCAAGCCGACCAGCACCGGCGCGTTGCGCGTCGGCCTCGCCGTCAACCGCGCCCGCGATACCGGCGCCCCCGCCGCCGACGCGCTGCTCAACCCGACGTATTACCCCGAGGAGAATTCGGAGCGGCTGACCATCGGGTGGGACAGCCAGCCCTCGCGCGCCTTCGACTCGCTGGAAGTGCTCTTCGGGCTCGGCTCGTACGGCATCACCACCAACCGCGAGCGGTTGCCCATCCTGGCCACGACACGCCAGATCACCAGCGCCACCGTCGACGCGAACGATGTATCGCTGCGAGTGACCGGTACGCGTTTCCTGAGCAGCGGCCGCCTCGTGGCCGGCGCCGATTTCAACAGCCGTTTCAACCTTCGCGCGACCGGTTTCGTGCAGGCATTCAACGCGACGGACGCCCCCACGGCTCGCACCGACGAGTTGTCGATCGACGATGCCTTCAAGCGCGATACGGGCCTCTTCGTGATCTACGACCACGACCTGGCCTCACGCCTGGTCCTCTCCGGCGGGGCGCGCGTGGATCGCGTGTCCGTGGAGAATCGCGGCGGCTTCTTCGGCGACCGCTCGCGCGAAGACACAGCCTTCTCCGGCTACGTCAGCCTGGCGGCCACGCTCGCCCCGGAATGGACGGCTACGATCCAGGCCTCACGCGGCTACCGCGACCCGACGCTCTCCGACCGCTACTTCCGCGGCGTGAGCGGCCGCGGCTTCGTGGTCGGCAATCCCGAGCTCGATCCCGAGCACAGCCTGCAGTTCGACGGTGCGCTGCGCTGGCACAGCGGGCAACGCTCGTTCGCGCTCCTCGGCTACCAGTATCAAATCACCGACCTGGTCGAGCGCTTCCGCGCCGGCAACGACTTCCAGTTCCGCAACCGCGGCGAAGCCGAGGTGCAGGGCATAGAGGTCGAATTCGCCACACCGCTGCCGCTGCGCTTCTTCCTCGAAGCCAACCTCACCCTGGCCCGCGGCGAAGCGGTCGACGACGACGCCCCCCTCGACGACATCCCCGGCCCCAACGCCCACGTCGGCCTGCACTGGGCCGCCTCGCGGGCGACGGCCTTCCTCTACGCCTTCGCCTTCGCCGAAGACGACCGCCCGGGCCCGGTCGAGACCCGCCGCCCCGGCAACGCCACCTTCGACGCCGGCTTCACCTGGCAATTCGCCCGCGCGATAGAAGCCCGCGTCTACATGCGCAACCTCGGCGACCGCGTCTACGCCGGCTCGCCGGACGCGAACGCCTCGCTGGCCGCGGGGCGGAGCGTATCGGTGGCGCTGGGAGGGAGGTACTAAGGCGCGGACCCAAACGCGTGACGCAGTCTGTGGCTACTGCGGCCAGAACGCGGGTAAGCGTTTTGAAGCCCCCGGAGGGGGCTCGTACGGTAGCCGGTGGTGCGCGAAGACGCACCACCGGAACCATCGCGTCCCCCACGTTTTCGACCCCGGCAGGGGTC
>JAXDJK010000130.1:0-7542 GCA_034665665.1 Acidobacteriota bacterium | reverse complement strand
GAACGCCTCGCGGACCACCTTCCCGCTGACGGTCACTGGCACGAGCGGCACGCTCAGCCACACGGCCACGGCTTCGCTGGTGGTCACGAAGTAAGCTCTTTTTCAAGAGGCGCCCCGTGTCGGGGCGCCTCTTTTGTCTTTGCAGAGATCGCTTCGGCCGTCTCCTACTCCTCTCGCGGGCATTTTGGCGAGTGTTACGCGTTAAAACGGCCACATGCCCCCTTCCCTCGATTTCCGGCTGCTCTTCGAGTCCGCGCCGGGCGCCTATCTGGTGCTCGATCGCGAGCTCACGATCGTGAGCGTGACGGACGCGTACCTGGCGGCGACGAAGACCACGCGAGAGGCGATCGTCGGGCGGAGCGTGCTCGAGGTCTTCCCGGACGACTCCAGCGCGAACAACCTGCGCCTGTCGCTCGAATCAGTGCTGCTCACCGCGGCGCCGCAGACGATGCCGGCGCAACGATTCGAAGAACGCCAGTGGACAGCCACGAATACTCCGGTGGTCGTCGGCGGGCGCGTGGCGTACATCATCCACGCCGTGGAAGACGTCACCAACGTCATGAACGAGCTACAGGGGCGGAACGAACAAGCGACCGAACAGTTGCGCTCCATGCGCGAAGCCGACCGCGCCAAGGACGAGTTCATCGCCGTGATCTCGCACGAGCTGCGCACGCCGATGACATCCATTCTAGGCTGGACGCGCATGCTGGCCCTCGGCGGGCTGGATGAAGCGACCCGCCGCGAGGCCCTGGAAGCGCTCGAGCGCAGCACGCTGGCGCAGGCCAAGCTGATCGAGGACCTGCTCGATGAATCGCGCATCTCCTCCGACAAGCTGCGCCTCGAGCTGCGCGGACTCGATCTGCGGACCGTGCTGGCCAACGCCATCTCCGCGGCCCGTCCCACGGCGGATGCGAAACAGATCCGCCTCGCGCTCGAAACCGTGGGCGGATCGTACAGCGTGGTCGGGGATCCGTCGCGTCTGCAGCAGGCCATCGGCAACCTCCTCGCCAATGCCATCAAGTTCACGCACGAAGGGGGATCGATCTCGGTCCTGCTGGGCAGCGACGGCACGTCCTGTGTCATCGAGGTGAGGGACACCGGCCGCGGCATTGCGCCCGCGCTGTTGCCGTACATCTTCGAGCGCTTCCGCCAGGGCGAGAATGCGGGCGGGCAGCGCCAGAGCGGCCTCGGGCTGGGTCTCTCCATCGCCCGTCACCTCGTGGAGCTGCACGGCGGCACGGTCACGGCGTGGAGCGCCGGCGAGGGGCAGGGGGCGACGTTCACCATCACGCTGCCACTGCAAAACGCAATGCTGGTCCCGAACACGATCACCGGCCGCGACGCGGCGGCGCGCGTACAGATGCTTCCACGCCTCCAGGGCGTGCGCGTGCTCCTGGTGGAGGACGAAGTCGATAACCGGAAAGTGCTGGCCACGGCACTGCGGCATTCCGGTGCGCTGGTCGAATGCGCCGGCACGGCCGGTGCCGCGTTCGCGGTCATGCCGTCGTGGCAGCCGGACGTGATCATCTGCGACATCGCCCTGCCCGACCTCGACGGCTGCACGTTCCTCATGCAACTGCGCGCCAGCGAGGTAGGAGGCGGTAAGGCCGTCCCGGCCCTGGCCCTGACGGTCCTCGGCCGCCCCAACGAACAGGCCCGCATCACCGCCGCCGGCTTCGACGTCTTCCGCCAGAAGCCGATCGATCCCGTCGACCTCGCCCACGAAGTGGCCCGCCTCGCGCACCGCGGCAGCGACACCAGCCACTGAGGCGGTACAGACCCCTTCGGGGTCAGGGCGCCGGTTCGGACCGTTCCTTGCAGAAGTGACGCTATGACCGAATCGACCATCGTCTTTACAAGGGAAACGAACAGTAGCGCCGCGGGCCGGGATCTGGGGACGCGCCTTCGGGAGGGGCTTTCGGATCAGGCTCCGGACGCGGTGATCATTTTCGCGTCGTCGCAGCACGACTACGTGCCTCTCCTGCAAGCAATTCATGAGACCTCCAGCCCGGCCGTGCTGGTCGGCTGTTCCTCGGCAGGAGAGTTCGTGAGCGGGGATCGTGGCGAGGGCTCGGCGTCGGCGATCGGTATCCGCTCGGACGTCATGCGCTTCTCTGCCGGACTCGGCCGGGACCTGCGCGCCGACCGGCACGCTGCCGCGACGCAGATCGCCAGCTCGTTCCACGGACTGAATACGCATCAGTACCCCCATCGCGCCGCGCTGCTCCTGGCCGATGCGCTGGCCGGCTACACGGACGACTTCATCGAGCAGCTCAGCATCGCCACGCTCGGCAACTATCGCTTCTTCGGCGGCGGCGCCGGCGACGACGCGCGATTCACCAAGACCCACGTCTTCTGCGGCACGGAGGCGTTTACGGACGCCGCTGTCGCGCTGGAGATCCTCTCGTCGAAACCGATCGGTGTCGGTGTGAGCCACGGTTGGGAGGCCGCCAGCGAGCCGCTGCGGGTGACGGAGGCCGAAGGCTCCACGGTGATCAGCCTCAACGCCATGCCGGCGGTGGAGGTGTTCGAGGAGCACGCGGAGGCCACGGGGCAGCGCTTCGACCGTAGTGATCCGGTGCCGTTCTTTCTGCACAACGTGCTCGGCATCGACACCGGCTCCGGCTACAAACTGCGCGTCCCGCTGGCGGTGCTGGAGGACGGCTCGATCGGCTGCGCATCCGACATCCCGACCGGCGCGACGGTGCACATCATGAAGACCACGGCGCAATCGGCGGCGGAAGCGGCCATGCGTGCCGTGAACTCGGCGATGAGTGACATGCGCGGCACCCAGCCCGAGGTGGCGCTCTTCTTCGACTGCGTGGCCACCCGGTTGCGGATGGGCGGCGAGTTCGGGATGGAGATGGACGCCTTACAGCGCGCCCTCGGCAAGGTCCCGTATGTCGGCTGTAACACGTACGGCCAGATCGCGCGCTCCGAGGGACAGTTCAGCGGCTTTCATAACTGCACGGCGACGGTGGCGCTGCTGCCGGAGTAGCCGTGGATGGTTCCGACGAGACGATAGGCGGACTGCGGGCGGCTGTGGCGCTCGCCGATCCTTCGCGCCGGCGCGACGCCGCGAGGGCATTCGCCCGCCGCTGGGGTGCCGAAGACCTGATCGTCTTCGTTCGTGACGAGACGGTCGGGCGACCGCTGCCCGCCACAGGCTTTCCGCAGACGCTGCGTGGCGCCCGTGCGTGGCATCAGCTCGTGGCCAGGGCCATCGAGGAGGGTACGGCCGAGGGCTCGGTGGAGAACGAACAGGGCGAGCTGCGGGGCGCCTGTGCCCTGGGCCTTCCGGACGGTACGGCGGCCGTGCTGGTCGGCGATACCGTCGCCGCACCTGCCGGCGCCTTGCTGGGTGAGATCCTGCCGCTCTTCGGCGAGCTGTTTCGCAGCGAGGCGGCGGCGGCGCGATCGACCGTCGAATCGCAGATGGCCCGGCACGCCGCGGCCCAGGCTACCTCGCTCGCGGCGAAGCTCGATGCAACGCGGGCCGAGCTGCAGCACGCGTTGCGGGTGGCCGAAACCGCGTCACGCGCACGCGATGAGTTCCTGGCCACGGTCTCGCACGAGCTGCGCACGCCGCTGACGAGCATCATCGGCTGGATCCAGTTGCTGCGCCTGGAGCGCGACGACGCCTCGCTCGCCGAGGGGCTCGACACGATCGACCGCAACGCCCGAGCCCAGAGCCGCCTGATTGAAGACATCCTGGACTTCTCCCGGATCAACGCGGGCAAGTTGCGGCTCAACGTGCAGGCGCTCGATCTGGTCGACGTCGTCGACGCGGCCATCGAGGTCGTTCGCCCGGCCGCTGACGCCAAGGGCGTGAAGATGGACCGGGTGCTCGACTCCGAGGCCGGTCACGTCTCCGGGGACAACGACCGCCTGCAGCAGGTGATCTGGAATCTGCTCTCGAATGCGGTGAAGTTCACGCCGCGCGGCGGGCGGGTCCAGGTCCGGCTGGAGCGCATCGGTTCGCATTGTGAGATTGCGGTGAGCGACACGGGTGAAGGGATCGATCCCAAGTTCCTTCCCTTCGTCTTCGACCGTTTCAGCCAGGCCGACAGCAGCTCGACCCGTTCGCATTCCGGCCTGGGCCTGGGTCTCGGCATCGTGCGGCACCTCGTCGAGCTGCACGGCGGCACCGTGCAGGCATTCAGTCCGGGACTGGGGCAGGGATCGACATTCGCCGTGCATCTGCCGCTGCTCGTCGCGCATCACCGTCCGGAAGACAATGCCGTGCGGAAGGTCGAGCTTCCGGCCGCGCGCGAGGTGGATGCGGCATTCGCCGATCTGACCGGCATCAGCGTCCTGGTCGTCGAAGACAACGACGACTCGCGCAAGCTCCTGCAGACGATTCTCAAACGCGCCGGCGCGGCCGTGGAGGTGGCGGAGAACGTCCCCACCGCACTGCGGATACTCGCCGGCGCCTGGCCCGACATCGTCATCAGCGATATCGAGATGCCGGGCGAGGACGGCTACTCACTGATCCGGAAAATCCGTTTGCAGGAGCCGCCGTCGACGCACGTCCCGGCCATCGCCCTGACCGCCTACACGCGCAGCGTCGACCGGGTACGCGCCCTCGCGGCGGGGTTTCAGACGCACATGAGCAAGCCGGTCGAGCCGGCGGAACTGGTAGCGACGGTGAAGACCCTGCTGGCGGGCCAGCGAAAAGTGGGCGTCTAGACGCATAAACCGAACTATTTAAACAGGGTTGACGGCACGGCCCGAGTGGAGCACGATCGAGGCTTCCTCGAAGAAAAGAGAGACCCTTTCATGTCGAACAACCGCCGCAACATCGCAATCTGGGCAGCTGCTGTCGTGTGGATCGCGGGCATCGCCTATGGCTCGATGGCCATGTGGCAGTTCCAGCGGAAAGCAGGTGAGGGAGCGTCCGCCCCGTCGAGCTGGCCGGCGTCGAGCCGGTTGTCCCTCGCGAAGGACGCGCCGACCGTGGTGATGTTCGCCCATCCCCGCTGCCCCTGTACGCGTGCAAGCGTCAGCCAGCTGCGCGAGCTTCTGAGCGGGAACGGCTCGCTCCATAAAGCGGGCAGCGTCTATGTGCTCGTGCTCAAGCCGCACGAGTTTCCGGAGGGATGGGAGAAGACCGACGTGTGGCGCAACGCCGCGTCGATCCCCGGCGTCACCGTGATCTCGGACATCGACGGTGTGGAGGCGACGCGCCTCGGTGCCCGTACGTCGGGGCAGACTCTCGTCTACAACGCCGCGGGCCAGCTGGTCTTCAGCGGCGGCATCACCGCGCTCCGCGGCGAGGCGGGGGACAACCTGGGCAGCGAAAGCGTCGGGGCTCTCCTGGCGGGCCAGGCACCGAATCGCACCGTGACGCCCGTATTCGGCTGTCCGATCCGGACGCGCGACAAAGCGGTCAGCGGCGGACAAAAACCGGCAAACACAGCAAAGCTGTAGCCGTCCCTGGAGGACATGATGACCATCGGCACGTTGCATGACGAGCAGCAGGGTCTCGCGGACCGGGTCCGCACGCTCTTTCGGGAACGGTGGGATGCGCGGCTCGTGAAGGTGGACCGCATGTTCTCGGTGCTGATGATCGCGCAGTGGATCTTCGCCGTGCTCGTGGCGTTGTTCTTCTCGCCGTACGCCTGGAGCGCCAAGACGCGGGTCATCCACACGCACGTGTATGTGGCGGTGTTCATGGGTGGGGCCATCGCCCTGCTCCCGATCATCCTGGCGAAGTATCGGGCCGGATCGCCGCTCACGCGGCACGTCATCGCCATCTCGCAGATGCTCATGTCCGCGCTGCTGGTTCACCTCAGCGGGGGGCGGATCGAGACGCACTTCCACGTCTTCGGGTCGCTGGCCTTCCTGGCGTTCTATCTCGACTGGCGGGTGCTGATCACGGCCACCGTAACCGTGGCCAGCGAGCATTTTCTGCGAGGGGTGTTCTGGCCGGAGTCGGTGTACGGCATCACGAATCCGGAGTGGTGGCGCTTCCTCGAGCACGTGTTCTGGGTGGCGTTCGAGGACGCCGTTCTCATCTGGGGATGCGTGATCGGCCTCCGCGACATGCAGACCACGGCACAGCAGCAGGCGGCGGTCGAACAGCTCACGGAGCTGGAGCAGTTGAAGACCGCCGCTCTCGAGATGGCCCTGGCCGAGTTCGGCGCCTCCGCGTAAGCGGGCGGCGTTCTGGAGGACGCTACGCGATGATGAACTTCGAGACTGCCGTGGTGAAGATGCCGGACGGAACGGAGCGAAGGCTGACCTCCGCCGAGTTCGTGGCGATGCCGCTCGGCGAACGGATCCAGCTGATGACCGGATCGAAGATCAAGTTCTACCGCGGCGGGGAACAGATCTCGCCGGTCGAGGCCATCCGCCGGACGCCGGCCTGATGACCGTCACTGGTTTCGCTGTCCGTCCACTTCCGGGGTGAACACCACGTCCGTCGTTCCCGGCGCCAGCCGCTGGCGTGGCGCGCCGGCGAACTGGGGCAGCGCGAAGAAGTCGAGTCTCTGCGCGCGGCCCGGCACATCCTCGGGTGTCGGTCCGTAGAGCACGTCGATCGGTCCGGTGGCGAGGAGATCGCGGAAGTGTTGCGGGCCGGAACCGCGCATCACCGCCGGATCGTTACGGACTGCCTGGTGCTGGGCCAGCACCGGCTGCGGGACGCGGACGCCGCCGATGACGACGCCGATGTGGCGGGTCTGACTCGGCGGGACCGTCGCGGCGACCCAGACGTCGAACGCCACCGGCGGCACGTTCGGGAAACCAAGGCTGATGCTCTCGCGGCGCTCCGTGGCGGGCGCGTGCAGCACCCAGAGCGGATGCGACGCCGAGACGACGGCCATTGTCTCTTCCGGTGTATGCAGGTTCAGGTAGACGAATGTGCCGTCCGCCGCAAGCTCGACCCGCTCGGTCTCGGAGCCGGAGGGCGAGAACCACAGCACGAAGGCGCTGTCGAACGGCCGATCGGAGACGATCCGGCCGCGTGTGCCACGGAGCGGGACGAGCTGTACGTCCACCGTGTGCTCACCGCTTTTGAGCATCGTGAACGGCGCGACCGCTCGCTTCTCGTACCCGCCGTGCGTGACGGTCAGGTGAAGCTCGCGAGCCGGCACGCCGGTCCACACCACGTTGCCCCGCTCGTTGGCTTTCTCCCTGGTCTCGAAGACGACTTCTGAGGAGCGCTGCACGGCCATCGCCTCCAGTTTCACCGCCGCGCCGGGCAGGGCCTCGCGGGTGAAGGTGTCGCTCACATGAATGGTCAGCTCGTTCGCCGGGATGTCGATGTCGAAACGGGTGCGGGGCCGCATCGGCTGATCGGTGAGGACGATGGCGCGCGGCAAGCCGTCGCACGCCGCGACGGTGACCTGCGTCTCGGAGTCGTGGAAGTCGGGGCGGTACACGGCGTGGTATTCGTCCGTCTCCGCCGGCGCGAATCCGGTGCCGCCCGGAAACGCGATGTGCACATCTTCGCCGAGGGGCTCGCCGCCGCGAGTCACGCTGCCGTAGAGCGTGAAGTAGGAGGCGAAGAGGCGCAGGTCCGTCACGCGCAGCGGTTTG
>JAXDJK010000129.1:0-6785 GCA_034665665.1 Acidobacteriota bacterium | reverse complement strand
CCGAGGGCGTGGGCGTCGTCGTCTTGAAACGGCTGCGTGATGCTGAACGCGACGGCGATCACATTTACGGCGTCATCCGCGCCACCGCGGTCAATCACGGGGGTAAGACCAACGGATACACCGTTCCAAACCCTCAGGCGCAGGCCAGTGCCATCAGCCGCGCCCTGCTGGAGGCCAACCTCGATCCGCGCCACATCAGCTACATCGAGGCGCACGGCACGGGGACCAGGCTTGGAGACCCGATCGAGATCGCCGCGCTCACTAGGGCGTTCCACGACAACACGAAGGGCACGAAGGACTCGGGGTTTTGTCTGGTCGGCTCCGTCAAGTCCAACATCGGTCATTGCGAATCGGCCGCGGGCGTGGCCGGGCTGACGAAGGTGCTGCTGCAGATGCAACATCAGCAGGTCGTGGCGTCGCTGCATGCGGCGCAACTGAATCCATACATCGACTTCGCCGGCACGCCGTTCGTCGTCAACCAGTCGTTGAAGCCGTGGGAGCAGCCGGTGGTCGACGGCCGTACGCTGCCGCGCATCGCGGGCGTCTCGTCCTTCGGTGCGGGTGGCTCGAATGCGCACCTGATCATCGAGGAATATCCGAAGCCCGTGCACGCCGTGACAGCGGCCGGGAATGTTGCGATCGTGCTCTCCGCGCGGACGCCGGAACAGTTGAAGCAGAGAGCGCACGATCTGGTGGAGCTCCTCAGGCTGCAGGCGGCGACGATCGACCTCGCGTCGTTGGCGTACACGCTCCAGGTCGGCCGCGAGGCGATGGACGAGCGGTTCGGCTTCGTCGCCGGCTCGATCGGGCAGGTGGTGGACAAGCTCGACGCGTATGTCCGCGGCGACCAGGCCATCGAGGATGCATACGAGGGACAGGTCAGGCGCAACAAGGAAGCGCTTTCTGTCTTCGGCATCGACGCCGACCTGCAGCAGACGGTCGACAAATGGATCGCCAACCGGAAGCTCGCGCGCCTGCTCGAGCTGTGGGCCAGGGGCCTCGAGCTCGATTGGACCAAGCTGCACGGCGACGTCCCGCCGCGGCGCATCAGCCTTCCGGCCTACCCGTTCGCGAGGGAGCGTCACTGGGTCGAGGTCGCCCCGCGCGAGCTGGAGACGACCGTCACCACCGCCGCGCTGCATCCGCTGCTGCAGAGCAACACCTCGGACCTCCACGGCCAGCGCTTCAGCTCGACGTTCACCGGCAACGAGCCGTTCGTGAGGCAGGGCGCCTTGCCGGCTGCGGCCTGTCTCGAGATGGCGCGCGCGGCCATGGAGCATTCCTCACCGGAACGGGGGGACGCGTCCGTGCTGGAGTTGCGCGGCGTCATCTGGGGAGAGCCGATGGTCATCGACGCGGCGACGCCGGTCCATGTCGCATTGTGGAGCACCGGCACGGAGGCCTCGTTCGAGATCTACAGCGGCGACGCGATCCATTGTCAGGGGATGGCGGCATTCGTACCCGCCGCCGCGGCGCTCGTCGATCTTGCGCGGGTCGGACAGGTGCGGCATCTGCGCGCGGATGGTGGAGGCGACTACGCGTTGCATCCGCTGCTCCTCGACGATGTCCTGGGCTCACCGTCCGGTCTGGCGTCGCTTCGCGTCGTTGCGCCCTGCGCGGCGGAGATGGTCGCCTGGGTGCGCGGCGGTGACATCGACCTCTGTGATGCAGCCGGCCGTGTCGCGGTGGAGATTCGCGGCGTGACGCACGGAGAGGCGCTCCCGGTCATCGCGGAGCCCCGCACCCCGATGCTGGCCGCCGCACCGGCTGTCGAGAACAAACCGCTGATCCGGAGAGAGATCGCATTCCTGCCGCAGACGGCGGAGGCGCCCGCGATTGCGAAGACGCGCTCGACTGTCGCGCTGAGCGCGCCCGGGACCAGCGCTGTGACTCCTTCCGCGGGCCGGACCCGGATCGCGCTCTCGAACACGACGGCCGTTGCGCCAGTCGCATCTGCCGTGACGTTGTACGACTGCAGCGACGGCATCTATGCCATCGACATCGCTGCGTCGCGCTCATCGGAGGTGATCGATCACCTGCTGCGAGCCTTCGAGCGCCTCCGGAGCGAGTCGTCGCTGAAGGTGCTGATGCTGCGCGGGATCGAGCATGGTTCCGCGGCCGGCGCGATCGATCGGAAGTTCTTCCGCAGTCTGCTCGACTTCCCGTATCCGGTGGTCGCCGTCCTGCCGGATGGCGCGGTCGACGACGCCTTTCTCGCCGCCGCGCTCTGCGACCTGATGGTGTGCAGCGAAGAGGCGCATTACGGACATGCCGGCCCTGAGCCGGCGCTCTTCGCCGCGCGGTTCGGCGAGATCCTCGCGCCGCAGTTCATCCATGACGGAGTTCCTCGGTCCGGCAGGGAGCTGCGGCTGGCGGGGTGGACCTGTCCGATTCTGTCGCGCGCCGACGTCGTGCCGTATGCCGAGCGGCTGGCCGCGACGCTGGCGACCAAATCGGCGGACGCACTGCGGTTGCTGAAGCAGCACCTCACGCGCTCGCTGGCTGGCGCGCTCGATGCCGTCGTCGTTGACGGCGCACCGGATCGCCTTGGCCGTGTTGCCGCCGGCGAGATCCTGCTGACCGGCGCGGAGTACTCGGGCGAGGAGCTCGAGCAGCGCGTCGCAACCGTGACGGCCGTTCCGCTGCAATCGAGAGTCGTGACCGCGACCGCCCATCCGAACGGCGTCGTGGTCGTGAAGATGGAGGATCGCGCCGCGAGAAACATGTTCTCCGGCGCGCTGCAGGAGGGCGTCCGCGAAGCGTTCGCCCACATCGAGCAGACGCCGGCGTACAAGGCCGTCGTCCTCACCGGCTACGACAGCTACTTCTCCTCCGGCGGGACGAAAGAAACCCTGCTCGACATCCAGAACGGCAAGGTCCGATTCACCGATCTCGACATCTTTCGTGCAGCGCTGGACTGCAAGCTGCCGGTGATCGCCGCGATGCAGGGCCACGGTATCGGCGCCGGCTGGTCGATGGGGATGTTCGCGGACGTGATGCTGCTGAGCGAGGAGAGCCAGTATGTGAGCCCGTACATGAATTACGGGTTCACGCCGGGAGCGGGCGGAACGGACGTCATCCCGGAGACACTCGGCGTCGACCTCGGCAGGGAAAGCCTGTTCACCGGACGCCAGTACTCCGGCGCGGAGCTGAAACAGAGAGGCGTCAGGTTCCGGGTCCTGCCGCGGGCGGAGGTGCTCGCCGTGGCGCTCTCACTGGCGGAGCGGATCGCGCGTGCCCCGCGTGCCCGCCTGCTGGAGTTGAAGCACCAGTTGACGTCCGGACTGCGCAACCGGCTGGAGGAGACGATTCGCCTCGAGCTGGTGATGCACGACGCGACGTTCGTCGGCCGGCCGGACACGCTGGCGCAGATCGAGCGAAACTTCCATCAGCAGAGCGAGCAGCAGCCTCCGGTCGCGGCGCTTTCGACCGCGCCTGTCAGTGGCGACATTACGGCCACGCTCAAGACGCTGCTCGCGAACGAACTGCAGATCCCGGAGAGCGCCGTCCACGACGACGTGCAGTTCGTCGAGCTCGGTCTCGACTCGATCAACGCCGTCACCTGGATCCGCAAGATCAACGAGAAGTATCAGATGTCGATCGAGGCCACGAAGGTCTATGCCTATACGACCCTCGCGCAACTCGGCCGCTACGTGAAAGGGGAGGCGGAAAAGCGCGAAGCGCCACCACGTCAGACCGCACCGGCGGCGGCCGTGTCCGTCCCGCGGCCGGCGTCTCCCGGCAGCGCACAGAAGCTCACCTCTCGCCGGTGTGGCCGCCAGGCCACGCCCGTTGCCGGCGCCGCGGCCGTCGCGGAGCGCCGGCCGGAGCCCGTGGCCATCATCGGTATGGCCGGTCAGTTCCCGCAGGCGAACGACATGGACGAGTTCTGGCAGAACATTGCGATGGGAAAGAACTGCATCGCGCAGGTTCCGCCCGAGCGTTGGGATCTGAGTGCGTATTACCAGGCCGGTGATGCCGCACCTGGCAGGACGTACTCTCCGTGGGCCGGAATGATCGACGGCTACGATCGTTTCGATCCGCTCTTCTTCAACCTCTCGCCGACCGAGGCGGAGAGCATGGACCCGCAGCAGCGCCTCTTTCTGCAGGCCTGCTGGCATGGGATCGAGAACGCGGGCTACGACGCGGGGCGGCTGTCCGGAAGCAGGTGCGGCGTGTTCGTCGGCTGCACGGCCGGCGACTATCAAAGCCTCTCACCCGAGCAGGCGTTGAGCGCGCAGGGGTTCACCGGCAACGCCATGTCCATCCTGGCCGCGCGCATCGCCTACTTCCTCAACCTGCAGGGGCCGTGCATCTCCATCGACACCGCCTGCTCATCGTCGCTCGTGGCCATCGCGCAGGCGTGCGACAGCCTGATCTCCGGCGGCAGCGATCTCGCGCTGGCCGGCGGCGTCTACGTCATGGCCGGGCCGCAGATGCACATCAAGACGGCGCAGGCGACCATGCTCTCGCCGGACGGCCGCTGCTACACGTTCGACCAGCGCGCCAACGGCTTCGTACCCGGCGAAGGGGTCGGCGTCGTGCTGTTGAAGCGGCTCTCCGACGCCGAGCGCGACGGCGACATCATCCATGCCGTCATCGACGGATGGGGCGTCAACCAGGACGGCAAGACCAACGGCATCACCGCTCCGAATCCCGAATCGCAGACACGCCTCGAGCAGGAGGTGTACGACCGCTACGGCATCGATCCGGCCAATATCCAGTTGATCGAGGCGCATGGCACCGGCACGAAACTCGGCGACCCGATTGAAGTCGAGGGCCTCAAGGCCGCCTTCGGGAAATACACGCGGAAGACCGGCTACTGCACGCTAGGCTCGGTCAAGAGCAACATCGGCCACTGCCTGACCGCGGCCGGCATCGCCGGCACGCTCAAGGTGGCGCTCGCGCTGCAGCACAAGCAGCTGCCTCCGACGATCAATTTCGAGCGTCTCAACGTGCACATCGACTTGAACGGCAGCCCGTTCTACGTCAATGACCGGCTGCAGGAGTGGACGCTCGACGGCGCCGCCCGGCGGCAGGGGGCAATCAGCGCGTTCGGCTTCAGCGGCACCAACGCTCATCTCGTCGTCGGCGAATACGTGCCGGCCGCGTATGGGAGACCGGCCGCGCCGGCGCGAGTGCTCGTGCCGCTGTCGGCCAGAACGCCGGAGCAACTCGAACAGAAGGCGAGCGACCTGCTCGGCTTCATCGGTAAAGAACGGCCGGATCTCGCCGAGCTTGCGTACACGCTGCAGGTCGGCCGCGCGGCGATGGAAGAACGCCTCGGCATGGTGGCGGGCTCCATCGACGAGCTGGCCACACAACTCGAGACGTGGCTCCGCGGCGAGAAGCACACCGACGGCGTACGGCGCGGACAGGTCCGCCGCAACAACGAAAGCCTCGGCCTCCTCGGTGAGGACGAGGACGTCCGGGAAGCGATCGTCGAGAAGTGGGTCGCGGGCGGGAACTTCTCGAAACTCGCCGATTACTGGGTGAGAGGCCTCTCCTTCGACTGGAACCGGATGTACGGCACGGTCAAGCCGCGCCGTATCAGCCTGCCCGTCTATCCATTCGCGAAGGAGCGGTACTGGATCGAGGCGCAGCCGGCCGCGCAGGCCACGACCGCCGGCGCTGCGCTGCATCCGCTGCTGCAGCGCAACACGTCCGACCTGAAGGAACTGCGCTACAGCACGATCCTGATGGGCGACGAATCGTTTCTGCGCGATCACAGGATCCACGCCGAAAAGGTCCTGCCCGGAGTGGCTTATCTCGAAATGGCGCACGCGGCGATGACGCGGACGTGGCCGAAGCAGAGCGAGACGGATATCGTCGAGCTGCGCGACACCGTCTGGCTCAAGCCCGTGGTAGTCGGCGAGCAGCTCGATCTCACCATCTCGCTCTTCCCGCAGGACGATGACCGGATCGACTACGAGATTTACTCCTCCGACGTGCACTGTCAGGGGCACGCGCTGTTCGCCGCCCGCCCGGCGGTGACCAGACTCGACGTCGACCAGCTCCGGGGCCGTACGCAGCACGGCATGATCGAGGCCGCGGACGTCTACAGGATGTTCGACACGATGGGCCTTCACTATGGCCCGGCGCATCAGGGGATCACGACGATTCACCTCGGCGCGAACGAGCTGCTCGCACGACTGCGGCTGCCGGCGAGCGTCAGCGCGAGCCACGGCGATTACGTGCTGCATCCGAGCCTGATGGACAGTGCGCTGCAGGCATCGATCGGCCTTCTCGTCGATCCCGCGCGCATCCCGGACAGGCCGCTCGTGCCGTTCGCGGTGGAGCGGGTGCGCGTTCTGTCACCCTGCGCGCGAGAGATGGCGGCGTGGGTCCGCTTCTCGAGCGGCAGTCGGGCCGGCGAGCGGAGCGTGAAGCTGGACATCGATCTGTGTGACGAGCAAGGAAACGTGTGTATCGAAGTGCGTGCGTTCACCGTGCGCGTGTTCGAGGCCGAGACCAGACCGGCCCGATTCGACGAAGACTTCTACGACAAGCTTCTCTCCGGCGTCATGAGCGGCGAGGTCTCGATCGACGAAGCCGTGCAGCTCAGGTAAAGGCACCCAACCAATGGAACATCAACTAAGGCAAATCTACGTCGAGCTGTCCAGCGGCCGGCTCTCGCAGCAGGAAGCGCTGGAGAAGATCAAGGCGCTGAAAGTGCGGAGCGGCGTGTTGCTGGCCACTCCGGCGTGGCAGACCAGTGCGATCGAGACGGGCGACGCCGCATTCGCGGAGCGTCACGTCGTGGCGCTGCAGAACGGGCGGTATGA
>JAXDJK010000128.1:0-3386 GCA_034665665.1 Acidobacteriota bacterium | reverse complement strand
GGGTCGCACGAATCGCCCTGCATGCCGGAGAGCGCGATCTGGTCGACGAAGAGCACCAGCGCGCGGCAGTTGCCGTTCACTTGGGCGAGGAGCTGATCGAGCCCGCGCACCGTCACCGTGATCCGGTCGCCGAGGCCGGCCGAGCCGCCGGGACGGCTGCCGGTGGCCTTCAGCACATGCGGCGCCGTGGCCGGATCGAAGGTGGCCGGCTTGGTCTGCGCCATGGCGGCAAGCGGCGTGGCGAGACAGAGAGCAACGGCGAGGGCACGCACGACGGGCATTTCTTGACCTCCGGTTTGGTGATGGACCGCCGCCGATTGTAGTCGGGCACGCCATAATCACGCCATGGCGAAGTTCCCTCTGCCGTTCCTTCCGATGCGCGAGACGCTCTACACGCCCGAAGAGCTGTTCGCGGGGTTCGATTCCTCACGCCCGCGCAGCTACGTGGAGACGCGCGATTTCAAGATCTACCGGAACTACGTGGCCTCGGGGAAGTACCGGTCGCGCGACTATTTCTCTTCGATGATGCAGTCGATGCACGACAACGCCATCCTCCAGGCGGTGAACGACTACTTCGCGGCCGGGACGTACAAGGCGGTGGCGATGATGGGCGGGCACCAGTTGCCGCGCGACAGCGACGGCTACCGCGATGTGGCTCGTCTCTCTCGCGAACTGGCGCGCCAGGATTTCACGATGGTCAGCGGCGGCGGGCCGGGCGCCATGGAGGCCACGCACCTCGGCGCGATGCTGCGCTATGAGCCGGACGAGGCCCTCGATGCGGCGCTGGCCAGCATGAAGCATGCGCCGCTGCTGCCGAAAAATGCCGGCGACATCCTCGACCGCCGGTGCGAGCCCGATCCGGCCATCGTCGACGCCGTGCAGGCGTGGTTCGCCGCGGCGTGGGAGGTCTGCCAGCGTGTGGAGCGCTGGGGCGACAGCCTGGCCGTGCCGACCTGGCTGTACGGCCACGAGCCGACCGCGCCGTTCGCGACGCACATCGCCAAGTACTTCCAGAACAGCATCCGCGAAGACGGTCTGGTCTCCGTGGCCACGCACGGCATCATCTTCGCCGAGGGCCGCGCCGGCACGCTCCAGGAGATCTTCCAGGACGCCAACCAGAACTACTACCGCACCTTCGGCACCTTCAGTCCCATGGTCTTCCTGGCCGGCGACTTCTGGACCAAGACCATCCCGGCCGTGCCAGCGCTGGAAGCGCTCCTCGAGCCGGAGGACTTCAAGCGCTACGTGCTGGTGAGCGACGACGTCGCCGAGATCGTGGACTTTCTCGGGCAGTACAAGCACGAAACGCCCGCGGAACGGATGGAGCAGTATCTGGACGGGTCGCCGCCGTAGCGCCGCAACGTCAGCGCAGCCAGTTCAGGATCGCGTTCTGCGCCTCTTTTTCCTGGAAGAAGGCGGTGTGGATGACGCCTGCTTTGCGGTCGAAGGGAAGGAGGACGTCGGTGCCGAGGGGGAAGTAGGCGCTGCCGTTCGTGTCGTAGACGCCGAGGGTGGGGACGACCAGGTCGTTCGCCGCGTCTTCGAAGACGCGGTCGATGACCGCGTCGGCGCGGCGCATCCAGGTCACCGACCGCAGCGCGGCATCGACCGGCTCGTAGTCGGAGGTCATGGCGAAGTAACGGACCGCGCCCTTGGTGCCGGTGCTGTTCAACTTGCGCAGGAACTGGTTCACGTGCGTGTCCGGGTTCATGGCGGCCAGGCCGTCCAGCGCCTTCAGACCGCCGTGGCCGATGACCTTCACGGCGGTGATCATCCCTTCCAGAAACTCCGTGACGAAGTTCGTGGGGATGACGTTGAGGATGGTGGTGAGCCGGTCGATCATCTGCACCATGTGGGTGGGGTTGGCGAGCAGGGTGCCGTTGTTCGGGACGGCCACGAAGACGATGCGCTTGACGTCGATGCGCTCGGTGGCGATGTCGAAGGCGGTCGGGTTCTCGGCGAGCGTGCGTGCCACGAGGCCGCCGCGGCTGTGGCAGATGATGTCGACGTCCGGCAGCCGCAGGCCGGGCGGCATCGCTTCGAGCAGGCGGGCCACGTTGCGGTCGGGTGCATCCGAAAGGGTGAAGTGGTTGAAGGCGATCATCCGTCCGTCGTAGCGGTCGGAGAGCTCCTGCATTTTCGCGCGGTCGATGCCGGCGAAGCCGCTGTGCGCGGTGCTGAACGTGCCGTGCACGAAGAGGAGCGTCCGTCCGCCGGCGAGCGTCTTCCAATCGGCCGCGGTCAGGGCACGGCCGTGCGGCTGGTCGTAGTCCTGCGGCGTGAACCAGCGCACGCCGTAGGGGCGGTTCGCTTCCTCCCACTGCCGCGCGTAGTGATCGGCGAACGCTCCGACGATCGGATCGGTGAGCGGGTAGACCAGGACTTTCAGGATCTTGCGGCGGGCCCAGGTGAGCAGTCCGCGCGAGGATTGGCCATCGAGAGGCGCCTGCACGATCTCGCGGGGGATGCGGAAGCGGCGGCGCGGACCGGAGTCGCGATTGTTCGCGACGGCGGCGTGCTCGCTCTCCGGCTCCGGCAGGATCCAGTGGATGGCGCCGGCTTCGTTCGAGGCCATCACGATCTGGCCGCGGCCTGGTCCTGGGGCCGGCACGTCGAGCTCGAAGGCGTCGTCGCCGCGGGAGGTGCGCAGCGGAGCGGCCGCGGGAGGCAGCGGCGCGGCCGTGACGGCCAGCTCGATGGTGCGCGCCTCCTGCACATCCGTGTGGCGGAAGGCTTCGTCCAGCGCCTCGGTGGCAGAAGTCTCGGCGGCGCGCGTGCCGGGCTGCCGTCCGTCGCGCGCGGTGACGGTGCCGCGCAGGCCGGGCGCACGCAGGGCGTAGCCGAATCCAAGATCGACCGGCTGCGCCGATCCGTTCAGGGGCTTGGTGGTGGTGGGCATTTCAGCTCTCCTATGCGCGCTGCAGTTTCAGGCGCGGATGACCGTAATAGACGTAGGCGAGATAGGTGGAGTGCGGGTGGTCGGCCTCGCCGTCGTACTTTTGCCGGATCTCGCGCAGGATCGCGCCGATGGCCTGGCCGGTGCCGGCGCGCTTCGGCAGGGCTGCGTCGTAGAAGAGCTTGGCCACGTCACGGGCCACCTCGTCGTTGACGGACCAGAGCGGCGCGATGAAGCCGCGGAATCCGCCGCGCAGCGAGCCGCCGGCGAAGCCGGCGTAGTCGCCGAGCATGGTCTCGCCCGTGCCGACCTGGCAGGCGTTCAGGAAGAGCAGCGGCGTCTGCCGCCCGAGCGCCGCGGTGTGGAAGACGTCCGGCGCGAGCGGCTTGTCGTCCGCGAGATAGATGCAGGAGTACTCGGGATGGCCGGGATCGACGGCGCCATGGCAGGCGAAGTGGACGACCCGGACCTTCGCGCTCTGGCCGTCGGT
>JAXDJK010000127.1:0-5924 GCA_034665665.1 Acidobacteriota bacterium | reverse complement strand
CAGCGTTCATCGATATAAGTCACGGGCCGGCCTGTTGCGCTTCAAAAGAGCTACTGCGTCGTCCGCCGGTAAGGGCGATACTCTCGACGTTGGAGGAAGGAAACGAGCCGGTTGAGCTGACCACGCCATCCGACGACGATGCGGAAGTGCGGTGCTGCAGCGCGTGACAGACCGGAGGTCTGACTGCCTTTGCTCGCCCTTCCGAGAGCCGCCGATGCTGCCAAAGGTTTCAACCTTCGGCCGTGACCTGCGTATGCTCTGCGT
Source organism: Acidobacteriota bacterium (assembly GCA_034665665.1). Lineage (GTDB taxonomy): Bacteria > Acidobacteriota > Thermoanaerobaculia > Gp7-AA8 > Gp7-AA8 > DASWOB01. The sequence continues at coordinate 5,660 of JAXDJK010000127.1, read as the reverse complement.
ATGCATGCAATCGAGGTCATCAACCTCACCAAGACCTACGGCTCGTTCGTTGCCGTGCGAGACTTTTCCTTCACCGTCCAACCTGGGGAGATCCTCGGGCTGGTGGGGCCGAATGGCGCGGGCAAGACCTCGACGCTCCGCGCGCTGGCTGGAATCCATCCGCCGACCACGGGAGAGGTGCGCATCGGCGGGCACGACATCGTGACCGAGGCCGTAGAGGCCAAGCGGCGCCTGGCGTTCTTTCCCGACGAGCCGCGCCTCTTCGACTATCTCACCGTCGAGGAGCATCTCCAATTCGCGGCGGCCATCTATGGCGTCGCGGAGTGGCGCGCGCCGATGGACGCACTGCTCGACGAGCTCGAGCTCGCCGACAAGCGAAAAGCACTTCCGGCCGAGCTCTCGCGCGGGATGAAACAGAAGCTCATGATTGCCTGCGGCTTCATTCATGCACCCGAGGTGATGATCTTCGATGAGCCGCTGACGGGACTCGATCCCCTCGGCATCCGCCGGATGAAAGAATCCGTCACGCGGCGCGCGCAGCAGGGCGCCGCGGTCATCCTCAGCTCCCATCTCCTGCACCTCGTCGAAGAAATGTGCGACAGCGTCGCCGTCATTCAGAAAGGCGAGCGCATCGCATACGGCACGATCGACGATCTGAAGTGGCAGATCGCGCAGGGCCGCGGCGATGTCTCGCTCGAGGAAGCCTTTCTGGCCATCACCTCCGGCGTGCCGCATGAGGGTCCGCGCACGTGATCCAGGCCTTCCTCTTCGTCACCATGCGGTCGTTCCGCAACCGCCTCGTGTCGCGGCTCAAGCGGCTGCGGAACGTGCGCTACCTCCTCTCCTCTCTCGTGGGGCTCGCGTACTTCTGGTTCGTCGGCATTCGCCATCTGTTCAGCGGGCGCTCGCCGCTGCAGCACGGCGGCCTGTCCGCGAGCGCGTTCGTCGTCGACGTCGCTGCCGTGGTCGTGCTGTTCATGATGATGCTGGCGTGGGCGCTGCCGAAGCAGTCCGCCGGGCTCACGTTCAGCGAGGCGGAGATCCAGTTCCTTTTTCCCGCGCCGATCACGCGCCGGCAACTGCTGGTCTACAAGATCCTGCGCGGGCAGCCGCAGGTCTTCATGAGCGCGGCGGTGATGACGTTCCTCCTGTTCCGCGGTTCGAAGTTCATCGGTGTCTGGACCTGCTTCATCGCCCTGTCGATCTACTTCACATTCGTGGCGCTCGGCCGGGCACGCCTCAAGCTACTCGGCATCGGATTTCTGGTCCGTCTGCCGGTGATTGCCGCGGCGGCCGCGGGCGTCGCGTATCTGCTGTGGCGCACCGTCGATGTCCATGCGTTTCATGGAATGGGGGCGAAGCTGAGGCCGGGACGTCTCCCGAACCTTCCCGCGCTCGTTCACGGTCCCGTCGCGGACGCGATTCTCTTCGTGCCGCGGTTATTCGGCCACGCCGTGCTGCCGGCGTCCGTTCCGCAACTGCTCGTATCGTGCGGCATCGTGCTCGTGGCCGCGCTGCTGTTTTTCGAGCTTGCGGCGCGCACGAACATCGCGGTCGAAGAGGCGTCGGTCCAGGCGTCGGAGAAGAGGGCGGCACGCGTCGCGCGCATGAGCGAGCAGCGCTTCGGCAAGCACGTGACGTTCCGGCGCATCCCGCCGCCATTCCGCATTCCGGCGGGCGCGCGTCCCGAGGTGGCCATCTACTGGAAAAACGTGACCGCGGAGCTGCGGATCTCCTCGCCGTACCTGCTCATCATGACTGTCTGCGCGCTCTATTTCCTCGGCCAGTCGTTCTACAGCCCCGAGGTGGCCGTGCGCACCGTTTTGGCCATTCTCGCGCTCGCGCTTGCCGCAATGTTCCCGCTCCTCGGCAGCATGGCGTTCCGGCAGGACATGCGTCTCGACCTGCCGCGGATCGAGCTGCTGAAGAGCTATCCCATCTCCGGTGAGCGCCTCGTGGCCGCGGAGATCGCCGCTCCGCTGACGTTCCTCGCCGCCGTCGAGCTCATGCTGCTCACCGTCGCCGCGATCCTCTTCCATGCGATGGAGCTGCCCGCGAACGTGGACTTTCTCGCGTCACCGGAGTTCGTCGTGGTCGCGCTGATGCTGGCCACGCCCGTCTGCGCCGCGCAGCTCCTGATCCGGAATGCTGTGCCGATTCTCTTGCCTGGCTGGGCGATGCGCGCGCCCGACGATCAGCGCGGCTTCATGGTGATGGGCCAGCGCCTGCTGATGACGGCCGGCAATCTGCTCGTGCTGCTGTTCGTGCTGCTGCCCGCCGCCTGCATCGTCGGCCCAGGCCTGCTGATGGCGAAGTACTGGCTCCACGGCAGCATGCCGATGGTCGCGCTCACGAGCGTCCTGGCCGCGGCGCTGCTTTTCTTCCAAGTCTGGCTCGGCATCCGTTTCCTCGGCCGGCAGTTCGAGAAGATTGACGTGACGAATGAACTGGATGCCGTCGCACTCTGACACGCCCCGTCAGCTATTGATGTTAGCGCCCGTGCGCGCGAGTGCGAACGCGAGTGTCAGGGTCAGTGCGGCGATGTCTTCATTCGGACTTGCTCCCGCTCGAAGTTGACCAGCTCCCGGGCAGAAATGACTTTCCAATTTTAGCGGTCACGTCTTATAGTCTCCCTCCGTCAGCTCCGCCCCGCCCCAACCCACAATTCGTCGATCCGCGCAGCCACGTTTAAAAACGGAGGTAGCTATGTTTTCGCCCGATGTGAATGCACTCACTTCGCAGTTGACGTACGACTACGGAGTCAATGCATACCTGATGGCATGGGCGCACGCCCTGCTGAACACGACGATCTATCCACTCGATCCGAAGCCGAAGTGGTTTGACAGCATCGACAGCGAGCTCGCCACGACCAAGACCAGGACCCAGGTGTGGCTCGTTGAGCTCTATCCGAGGATCGCTGCGGCGCTGCCGCAGGCCCTGATCGATTACGCGAACACGTTCGATGCCTCGGCAAACCTGCTGATCCCGGTCCTGGCCAAAGGCAATCCCGCCGGCGACGAGCGCGCCAAAGTGGCGGCGTTCGTAGCCGACCTCCTCAGCGATGCCCGCGAGCATGCATTCGGCGTCCGTGGACTGCAGAAGAACGTCCGCGAATTTGCAGAGCTGGTGACGACCGCCTCGACCACGATGAGCGCAAACGTGAAGAAGGTCCGGGCCACCATCACGGCGTCACAGACCGATCTCATCGCGCTGCAAAGCCGGATCGTCGAGCTGCAGAACCGGCTCGGCATCACCACTACCGAAGCGAAGAACTCGATGCAGGGGGCGGCCATGACCGGGGCCTCCCTCTCGATGACCATGCTTGCCGTCACGGTCGGCGCCATGTCCTTCCCCGTCTTCGGCCTGGTCGGCGCGGTCATCGGCATCGGTATCAACGCGGCCATGGAAGCGGCCAAGAGCAAGGAGGTGCTCGCGCTGCTCCAGGAGGTCAACGAGCTCCGCGTGAAGCTGAGCAAGGAGCAGACGCAGATCGCGGCACTGGAGTCGATCGCGGCGCAGTTCGACCGCCTCGCCAACGTGGCCACCAGCTCGCTCACGAACATGCAGGGCGTGGTGCATCACTGCGACGACATCGTCAACGGGCTGGTCCTCATCGGCGAGATCGTGGCCCAGCCGGCGGCCGACCTGACTAGGCTCACCCCCTTCAAGGAACTGACCAGCGCCAGGGCCGGCTGGAAGACCGTGCGCGAGCGGGCCCAGAACATTCAGGATTCCGTGCTTCGGACGAAGGTCGAGACGATCGTCGTGGACGGGGCTGCGGCATGACCGCGGCTCTACTCGCCGACGAAGCATCGTTCGCCATCGACGCGCAGCCGATCGTCGCCGCCGCAAAAGAGCTCGGCACCAACAGCCGCGCCGTGATGGCCTACGTCGCCGCCGTCACGGCCATTCCGATGGGCCCTCAGCCAATCACCATCGAAGGCCGCGTGGCGGGGCAATATGACCCGCTGGCAAAGCATCCCGGCCTGAAAGGATCGCTGTACGTCGCGCAGGATCACGCCCGCTGCATGGCGGGTGCCGTGACCACGCTGCACATGTGGGCTTCCGGAGAATCGGGGCTCATCGGTCCCATCCTCGAGACGCTCGAAAGCCTCCGCCAGATGGTCGACAGGATGCCGGAGGGCGTCGCCGTCAGTACCGCCGATCTGGAGAAGATCCACGAGCACGTGGCGCGGTTCAGCGGCTATGCGTTCATCGTCAACCTGTCGATGCAGCAGGTCCACTCCGGTGTCCAGGCCTACGTCTCGAACGTCGTGGCCGATCACGATGCGCTGACGAGAGGGCCGGACGCGCTGGAGGCGAGCATCGGACAGGTCGAGGAGCAGGCGCGGAACGAAGCGCTCAAGTACATGGACCCGCTCTCCGCCGGCATCGGCAGGATCATCATCAAGATCGCCGCGGGCGTCATTACCGCCGCGCGTTCCACGCAGGCGGTCATCAGCAATGCCCTGGCCGGCCACGAGGCCATTCGCGGCGCCGCCAACGCTCTGGCCACGGCGGCGCAAAGCGCGCGCACGAAGCAGGAGAAGGCCAACGACCGCGTGGTGAGCGCCGACGCCGCCACCATCAGCACGACCATCCGCCAAGCCCGCCTCGCCACCGCCATTACCTCATGGAAGCAGTTCGACGAGTTCTTCAAAAAATCCGGGATCTGATCTCGCGAAAGGAAAAATGATGACCGCTCTGATGCTGGTAACAAATGATGAACAGGACCTCTCGATCAACGTCACCGTCTCGAAGGAGGTGCTGGCCGAGCAACTCGACTCGCTTTCGATCGTCACCGCGTACGCCCACGCAATCGCAAACACGGTGATCAATCCGGTCTCCTCGCCGCCCGAGACCTGGTATGGGCCGCTGAGCGATAGTCTGAGCTGCGCCAAGACGCACGCGCAGACCTGGATCGCCGAGATCGCGCCCGACATCGGTTCGAAGATCCCGCAGTCGATCATCGACTACGACAACACCTTCACCGAGGCCGCCACACGCATCCTGCGCATCATCGGCACGAAGGACACGCTCTCGGATGCAGAGAAGAAGCAGGTCATCGACCTCATCTCGGACGTGCTGTCGGAAGTCGAAGATCAAAAGTCTGAGATCAAGAGGGTGAGCGATAAAGTGCTCAAGCTTTCGAACGATTTCGCCTGCGACTATAAGGCCCTGGCGGAAGGATCGAACAGCGCGGCCGTGGCCGTGGATCTCGCGAAAAGCGACCAGCTCGAGATCGAGAACAAGATCCAGGAACTGCAGACGAAACTGGACGACGCCCGTTCCAAGGTCACGATCTCGGGCATCGGCCTCGGCCTCAGCATCTTCATCGCCGTCGCTGGCTTCGCCCTCGCGGTGGCCACCGGTGGCGCGGCGGCGCCGCTCGTGGTCGGAGCGATCGGCCTCATCGGAACGGGCGTCGCCGCGACGTTCACCGGTATCTTTACGGCCGAGATCAGCAGTCTGATTTCGCAGATCGCGGAGCGGCAGACGGCGCTCACCAACAAGAAGCGGCAGGTCACCGCGCTCTCGGGATTGCTGGACACCGTCACGAAGCTCAAGACGCACAACGAGGCCGCGAAACAGGCGCTCACGAGTGTCTCCACCATGTGGAACACGCTCGGTCTCAAGCTGGACGCTGTCCTCAAGAACCT
>JAXDJK010000126.1:0-4992 GCA_034665665.1 Acidobacteriota bacterium | reverse complement strand
CGAGCTGTCGATGGATGAATACGACCGCGTGCTGGTCGACAGCAACGCCGTCAAGTTCGGCACCCGTAACGTCGTGCTCGACACCGGCTTCATCCCCCAGGCGAGAGCCGCCCAGGGCGGCAACACGATGTTCCTGACCTCGATCGACGAGTACAAGCGGTCATACGCCGCGATCTAAAGCCGGTCCCACCAGCGTTCCATCGCTCCACTCGCTGCCGAGGGCTCCACGAATTCGCCCGGCTTCGGCACGACGATGTGCACCCCATGCTTCGCCGCCGCCGCGACCGCCCGATCGGGCGGCTCGCGCCACGGGTGGTACGCGAGGTTGAACGTGGCCCAGTGCAAGGGCAGCATGACCTTCCCACGAAGGTCGAGGTGCGTCTGCACGGCCTCCTCGGGGAGCATGTGGATCTCTGACCAGGTCGAGTCTGACGCGCCGACCTTGATCAGCGTGAGATCGAACGGCCCGTACTCCCCCCCGATGCGCGTGAAGGCGGCGGAGTAGCCGCTGTCGCCGCTGAAGAAGAAACGGTGCCGCGGCCCCCGCACCACCCACGAGGTCCAGAGTGTCTCGTTCGCATGCAGCGGATTCCGCCCGCTGTAATGCCGCGCCGGCGTCGACGTGACCGCCAGCCCCTTCCACGGCAGCGTCTCGTTCCAATCGAGCTCGTGGACCTGCGCCGCCGGCACGCCCCAGCGCTCCAGGTGCGCGCCGATCCCCAGCGGCACCGCAAAGTGCGTCCCTCGGCCGGCCAGGAACTGCACCACCGGCATGTCCAGGTGGTCGTAGTGGTCGTGCGAGATGATCACCAGGTCGACCGGCGGCAACTCCTCGAGCGCCATCGGCGGCGGATGGAACCGCTTCGGCCCCACCAGCGTCGACGGTGAGCAGCGCTCGCTCCACACCGGATCGGTGAGCACGATCTGTCCGTCGATCTCCACGAGGACGGAGGACCACCCGATCCACGTGGCCCGCAGCCCGGACGCCGGCGGATTCGCGTAATCCCTCCGCACCCGCTTCACCACCGGAACCGGACCGGTCGGCTCGCGCTGCTCGTCACCGAAGAACTGCCGGCGCGCCATCTCCCGGTACGATCCGGTCACCATCCGTGTCGGTTCCGGATTTCGAAACTTATCGCCGTGCCACTGCGGCGAGTGCTGCGCGCGATCCAGCCGGGCCCCGGTCACCCGTCCGCCGAGGGACGCCAGCCACTTCGTCGAACGAAGCGCCATCAGCGTGGCCGCTCCAAGCACGAGCAACCCCGCCACGAAGATGCGAAGACAGCCGCGGCGCCTGGATTTCATGCGCTATCGGACCAGCGCCGTGACTGCTCCCTTCACGCCCTTCGGTGCGAAGGCGTTGGTGGCGAAGCCATTCAAGGCCGGTGCGGCGGTGCCCTGCGTGGCGTAGAGATAGAGGCCGGTGCGATAAATGCCCGTCAGTGCCGACGAGAGAATCGACAGGACGATCCAATAGAGGACCATCACCGCCAGGCCGATCAGCGCCGCGGTCGGACTGATGAAGATCCCGACGATCGGCAGTGCCAGTCCTGCCACGCCGAGGAGCATGATCACGATGCCCACGCCGGCCGCTGCCACGAGCGACTCGCCCCACGTCTTCCGGATGAGCTGCGTGGAGGCGGTCAGCGACTCCTTCGGTCCGCGCTTCTCGAAGATCATCACCGGCACGACAAAGTACGTGGCGATGGCCCAGGCCGCGCCGAGGAATCGGGCGATGATCGCGCCGACCAGCTTGGAGCGCTCCGCGATGGCGCGCAGGATCAAGCCCACCGTGGCGGACACCAGCGCCCACATCACGATGCGGCCGAGGTTCTCCCGTGCCGCGCGGAAACCGTCCGCGACCGTCGGATCGCCCCCTTCGAGGCGAATGCGCGCGCACGCCACCACGCCCACATTGAAGAACAGGACGATGAACCAGTTCACGAAATACCAGACGAACAGCACCCCGTAGCCGAGCAGGTTCGCTTCGAGCGAACGATCGCCGCTAGCCGCCAGCCGCTGGAAGTAGCCGGTGACCACCCCGCCGAAGACGATCCCGCCGAACGCCAGAATCGTAAAGATCCCGGAGAGCACCGGAAAGATGAGGATCTCCGTGTCCTGCCGCAGAACGCTGAGAGATTGCCGGAAGATGGCGTAGCTCCGCTGGATGGTCGAGAACATGAACAGTCCCTCCGCTCGATGACGTGGCCGGTTGGATTTGAAGGCGGAAGTGTACTCCGCCGCGCCATCTCACCCAAAAGGCCCCACGAATACGCGAAGCGTTTGGAGTGCGGCGCTTTCCCGCCGCTTTCGTACAGCCACAGGCACTGCCGTCACCTGCTGTCGCCGCGCGCGCCTGTCGCGCCCCGGGAGCGCGGACGTCCCCGTCCGCAGGGCCCACAGGCGTCCCGCCTGTGCGTGTACCGGCGGCGTTGGCACTAACGACGACGACCCATTCCGCGGCCAAATTGGTGGCCAGCCGCGCTATATTCGCGCCATGAAACCGATGCGCTCGTTCCTGGCTGCCGTCCTGGTCGCGTCCCTGAGCAGCGTTGCAATGTCCGACGACACGCTCAGGCCGCCGAAACCAACCTACGACCCCGAGCTCGCGGCGAAACTCGGCGCCGACGAGCGCGGCATGAAGATGTACGTGCTCTGTATCCTGAAGACCGGTCCGAAGGATGCGGAGATCAAGGGCAAGGCCCGCGACGAGATCTTCGCCGGCCACTTTGCCAACATCACCCGTCTCGCCGATGAAGGCAAGCTGGCCGTGGCCGGCCCCTTCGGCGATAACGCCCAGTCCTACCGCGGCCTCTACATCTTCAACGTGGCCAGCCTCGCAGAGGCCGAGAAACTGGTGATGCTCGATCCCGCCGTGAAGGCCGGCGTGTTCGTTCCGGAGCTCACGCCGTGGTACGGAACGGCGGCGATGATGACTGTCACCGACACCCACAAGAAGCTCGTGAAACCGAAGAGCTAACGGACGGATGAACGAGCGAACCGTGACGGCTTTGCTGAGCGAAACGACCTCCTCGGAACACAGGCGTGTCGAAGAGGCTTTGATGCCGATCCTCGAGGGCGGACCGGAGGGGTGGCGCTAGTACTTTGAGCGCATGTTCGGTCTGCACGCGGCCATCGAGCCGCTGCTCTGGTCGGGATCGTGGTGCGAGGAGCTCGACGCGGAGCGCCGGGCCACGAAACGGCACTGGCTCCGCGCGATCTGCTTCGCATGGAGCGGGTGCACGCTTCGAAGGTGGTGGCGGGCTGCACGCCCGTCACCACCTCCAGAACGATCAGTGCACCATGCGCCGCGGCTGGTTGAACAGGCCGAGGATGAAGCAGGGGGTGCCCTGAATCGCGTCGATGCGGTTCTTGCGATCCTGCAGGTCGTGGTACGAGCGCGGCGTCCCGGTCACGACCGGGTCATTCATGTTGATGCCGGTCAGGAATCCCGACAACGCAGCGGGGGATCCGATCGGCGAGCTCGGGTTGATGTGTACGAATGGCGTGTTGGTCTCGGTGAAGTGACAGCCGCTGCACGTGCCGAGGGAGAACTTGTTGCGGGCGTCGTTGTTGTTGACGGTTGCTGCACCGTTCCACACTCCCGGCGGCATCGGCGCGCTTCCGGAGAGGAACGGCGCGCCGTTCAGCAGCAGGTCGACGACGTACGTCCCGTTGAGGACCGAGGCCTGGTTGTTGTTGATGAAGTCGCGCAGCGCGGCCGTATTGTTGAAGGTCGTGATCGGCGTTTGCTTGGTAGTGGTCTGCTCCAGCAATCGCGATGCGCCGTTGATGCGGAACTCACGGAGCTCCCACGGCGCGGTCAGGAAGATCTCGTTCGAGCGGAGCTGATTGAGCGCGCTGCCGTTCGGCTTCGTGCCGCCGGCGCCGTGCACCGTGACCGGATCGGTGATGGTCTGCAGCGCGGTGTTGTACGCGGCCGAGCCGACGGCCATGCCGGAGAGATTGCGCCACTGCTGCGCATACGCCTTCAGGCCGAAGCACGATTTTTTCGGAACGCCATACTCGAAGATCACTGCGAACGGTGTCGGCTGGCAGTTGTTCATCAGGCCGAATACGAAGCGCAATTCGCCCGAGTTAGCGCTGCCGCCGTAGCTCGGGTTGTCGGCAAGGTCGATGCGGTTGACGATGGCGATGAGCCGGAACGGCGCCTTGCTCAGATCGAGGGCGCCGCCGCCGCTCGCGGCTTTCCAGGCGTTGATCACATTGTTGATGTTGGTGCGCTTGGGGATGTCGGGACCATTGATGGTCTGATCGAGCACCCACTCCTCGAGCCAGCGCTGCGCGAACTGGCTCGGCGTGACGCCGGTCGCGGACTGATTGGCCATCTCGGTCATGAGGCGGCCGAACGACCATGCGCCCATGGCATTCGAGCCGGCCACGCACGGATTGCCGGCGCGCGAAGGATCGCCGACCACGGACGGAGCGTTGATGAGCAGCGAGCGCGCCGGATCGATGACCGGCGCCGGCGGGGGCGGCGGGAAGTCGAAGACGTCGATGATGCGGAAGCGGTCGGCGTTGAACTGCTCGACGCGCTTCGGCAGCGTCACGCGCTGGCGGTTGCGGAACACCGTCATCTCGCGCGCAGCGGCGAGCTGGCGAGCCAGCCCCGCACGTTCGCGCAGGAACGCGGCCGGAACCGCGGCGGTGCCGGTGAAGATGCCGTCGCCAGCGGTGTCGCCTTCCGCGCCGTCATCGCGCAGGACGACGTTCTCCTTCTCATCCTGCAGCTGCAGGATGCGCGGCAGGTCTTTTTCGGCGAAGCGCACGCTCAGGCGCACACGGCCACCGTCGATGGGTTGGGCGTCGACGCTGTCGACGCGGGGCGGATCGCGCCGGAAATCGCGCTTGCCGGAGGGGATCGTGCTCAACACGCTGCGGTCGAGCTCCTGATTCGGCGAATGGAAAGCGAGGTCGCGTGCCGCCGCGCTGGCTTTCGTGGGCGCGGACGTCGCTTCGGGGTTGGGCTGC
>JAXDJK010000125.1:0-3444 GCA_034665665.1 Acidobacteriota bacterium | reverse complement strand
CATCGGCGGCGACATGTTTCTGCCACTCGGCCTTTGCCGCGGCGTCGAAGTTCGGATTGTCCTGGATGCGCAGGCCCACCACGCCGGAGGAACGACCATACGTCGCGTAATCGATCTTGTCGTCGATGTTGCCGTCCGGATCGGCCTTGTTCGGAATGTCGATGAACAGGCCATACTGGTCAGGTTTGGTGGCTTGCACGAAGCCCGGCTGGTTGATGATCCCGATCTCCTGGAACCGCCGCGGGCGCCGGCGCGAGTCGATGGTCTTGATCAGATCTGCCGTGCCGAAGCCGTGCTGCGCGAGCCAGTCCCACATCAAACCGCTGTCGCCCACCCAGAGGTTCCAGACGATGCGGCCGCGCAGCGCTTCCTTCTGATCCGGCTTGCCCGGATCGAGCGTAATGCCGTTCATGCCCGGAAAGACGTCCACCTCCGTCTCTTTCCAGCTGGCCGGAATGGCTTTGTACCGGCCCGAGACCGGGTTGTCGGGCCCACTGCCGCCGGTTTGCGGCGTGGCCGACTCGCGCTTGCAGGAGCCAGCGACGATGAGCAGGGCCAATAGAACGCCAAAGAGGAACCCGAGACGGATTCTGGACATACGGATCTCCTTACCCAGTAGTGTTATGAAGACGTGTGGCGTTTCATCCGCGTGATTTGTACCGGCCGCGGGATCGGTGCATAATTCCGGAAAACCGTTCCAATCCGTCCATCACCAACAATCGAGGAGGTCCCCATGGCTGCAGAGCCTCTCGGGATTCAAGGCTTCACCGCCGATGACCGGCGCGTGGTGGCTGGCTCGCGCTTCGGTGCCGTGCGCGATGCCCTCTTTGCCAACCCGTATCAGAAGGTGTGGGGCACTCCGGGGAACACGCCGCTGGAGCGCTTTCCCGTGACGATGATGCCGCTGCTCAAAGGGCTGCTGCCGGGTGGCAGGACGTGGCAGTTCCTCGATGCCGCCAAGCGCATCATCGCCTCCGATTCCGACCTGCGCTGGGGGCCTGACGGCAAAGGGTTCCGCCGCATGCTCCACGCAAACGCCGTCTGCATGACCGGACTGTGGGAGGTCACGGAAGACACGCCGTATACCGGCTACTTCCGCAAGGGCAGCCGCGGCCTGATCGCGGCGCGCTACTCCACCTGTTGCACGGAAACGCGGCGCGGCAATACGCGCTCGCTGTCGATGATAGGCCGCATTTACCCGACCACGGATCCGGACCACGCCGAGCCGCTGCCCACGGCCAGCTTCATCACCCAGGAAGACATCGGCGGCGAGAACACGCCGTTCATCAATGACGCGAAGCTGCGCAACGCGCCGAACACCACCGCCACGCGCCGCGGCAGCGGCATGCCCATCCTGCTTCTGACCGGTCTCGTCCTCAACATCGCCGAGAAGAAGCCCACCATCCGTCAGGTCTACCAGATCGCCGAGCTCGGGAAGCCGCCCGGCGAGCCGACCCGCGCGCCGGAGTTCATGCAGATCACCGTCGCGCCCGGGCAGCCGGTCATCCCGGGCGACGATCTCGACTTCCGCGACGAGATCATGGCCCACCTCTACGACCCGGGCGACCCGGCGCCGAAACGGAAGCTGGTCTTCAACGTCGAAACGTCCGACACCGGCACCACGCACGGCCTGCCGATCAAGGAGCGACGCGACATCACCAACTGGAAGAAGATCGGCACCATGACCTTCGATGCCGCGGTGGTGTCGTTCAACGGCGACCATGTCTTTTCCGTCAACCATCCGGCCTGGCGCGAGGACCGCAACGATCCGTCGACCGTCGTGGGAGTCAAGGTCTGATGGAACTGCTGCGCATCCTCGAGGAGTGCCGTGCCGCGGGCGGTGGTGATTGCGCGCTGGCCACGGTGGTGGAAACGAAAGGCTCCGCCTATCGCCGTGCCGGTGCGCGCCTGCTCGTCCGCCGCGACCGCAAGACCTGGGGCGCGATCAGTGGCGGTTGCCTGGAGGCCGACATCATCGAGCGGGCGCTCGGTGTGATCGCCCGCGGGGAAGCGAAGCTGGCGCATTTCCGTCCCGCCGAGGACGATCTGATCGTGGGACTGGGCAGCGGCTGTCAGGGAGAGCTGGCTGTACTCATCGAGCCGCTGCCGGAAGCACAACGCCTCGTGCTTCACGATCACCTCTCGTCCGCCGCGAGCGACGAGGCGCTGATCACCACCTATCGCGCGCCGTCGCCGATGAACACCTTCATCGGCCGCACCACGGAAGCTCCGGCCGGCGCGTTCGTGCAGCCGATCGTCTCGCGCCTCTCCCTGATCATCTTCGGCGCCTCGCCCGCCGCGGAGCCGCTGCTGCGCTTCGCCAAGCAGCTGGGCTGGTGCGTGCGCATCGCCGATCACCGTCCTATCGTGGCGTCGGATGAGCGCCTCGCCGCCGCCGACTCCATCGAGATCGCCCCGACGGAGGAGTTGCCGTCACGCTTCACGTATCCGGCTCCGTCCGCGGCGGTGGTGATGACCCATCACTACCTTCGCGATCTCGAACTGATCCGCCAGCTCGCTCCGCAACGGCTGGTCTACCTCGGCCTGGTCGGCTCGCGGGAACGCGCCCAGCGCCTGGTGGCCGAAGCAGGCACGCGCGGAATCGACGCCGACCTGCTGGCCGCCTCGCTGCGCGCCCCGGCCGGTCTCGACCTCGGCGCCGACGCGCCGTCGGAGATCGCGCTGTCCATCATCGCCGAGATCCAGGCCGTGCTGCGCCGCACCACCGCCACCGCCCTGCGCAGCCGCCACGGCCGCATTCACAACGCCTCCGACGAGAGCGCGGTGGTGATCCTCGCCGCCGGCGGCTCGCGCCGCCTCGGCCGCCCCAAGCAGCTCGTCGAGATCGAAGGTCAGCCGCTCGTGCGCCGCGCCGCCGAGTCGGCCCTGGCCGCCGGCAGCGGCTCCGTGCACGTCGTGGTCGGCGCCGATGCCGTTCGCGTGCGCCAGGTCCTGCACGACCTCCCGGTCGAGATCATCGTCAACGACACCTGGAAAGAAGGGATGGCCTCCTCCATCCGCGCCGCCATCGATGCCATCGAACGGCGGGAACGCCCCGTCGAGACCATCCTGCTCATGCTCTGCGATCAGCCCGGCGTCTCCGGCGACGTCCTCCGGCGCCTCCTTGACGCCTACCGCGCCACCCGCGCCCCGGTGGTGGCCTCGCGCTATCCCGAAGGCCCGGGCGTGCCCGCCCTCTTCCACGCCGAGCTCTTCCCGGCCCTCAAAGCCCTCGGCGGCGACATCGGCGCCCGCGAGCTCATCCGCCAGCTCGACCGCGACATCGTCACCATCCCCTTCGCCCTCCCCGAGGACATCGACACCCCCGCCGACGTCGCGCGCTACGGCGCACCCGATGCCTGACAACTCAACCGAACGGGTAAGCCCCGTGGGGTTTGCCGCGCGCTGCGCCCGAGGTGGGCGCCGGCGGCGCGCACAACACCA
>JAXDJK010000124.1:0-4558 GCA_034665665.1 Acidobacteriota bacterium | reverse complement strand
GCTCGCGGGCGGTGTCGCGGTAGAAGGGCTTTCCGGTGGCCTGCCACGTTTCGATGCAGGCCATGGCCAGGAGGGCCTGGTCGTAGAGCATCTTCTCGTAGTGCGGTTCGCCCCAGGCGGCGTCGCTGACGTAGCGGTGCACGCCGAAGGCGCGGGCGTCGTAGATGGTACCGGCGCGGATGGCCTTCAGCGTGGTCTCGACCATGGCCAGGGCGTTGGCGTCGCCGCTGCGGCGCCAGTAGCGGAGGAGGAACATGAGCTGGTGCGGGGCGGGGAACTTGGGCGCGGGGAGGAAGCCGCCGTTCGTGGCGTCGAAGCGCGCGGAGAGCTGTTCGTAGCCGCGCTTGAGGACCGCGACCGAGAGCGGCTCGCCACCGGCGATGGAGGCGCGCAGCGTTTGCACGATCATCTCGCCGGTTGCATCGAGCGTGGCCCGCTGCTCGCGCCAGGTGATCGCCGTCTGCTGGAGGAGCGCGCGGAGCTTGTCTTTCGGTAAGTACGACGCGGCGAAGAAAGGCTTGCCCTCCGGCGTGAGAATCGCGTTCAGCGGCCAGCCCGCCTCGCCGGTGAAGACGCGTGCCGCGGCGACGTAGACGCTGTCGATATCCGGCCGCTCTTCGCGATCGACTTTGATGGCGATGAACGAGGCGTTGAGCAGCTTGCCGATCTCGGCGTCGGCGAAGGATTCTTTTGCCATGACGTGGCACCAGTGACACGTCGAGTAGCCGACGGAGAGGAAGATCGGTTTGTTCTGCTTCTTCGCTTCCGCGAGGGCTTCGGCCGACCAGGGATACCAGTCGATTGGATCGTGGGCGTGCTGGAGGAGGTAGGGGGATTTTGCGCCGGCAAGGTGGTTGGCCCCCTGCACGGGCAGCGTGAAAAGTACGAAAAGCATGAACGCCGAACGCAGAGCGCAGAACGATGAATGGAGAAAAAGGCGGGCCGACGCGGAGCGCTTTCTCAATTCATCGTTCTGCGCTCTGCGTTCTGCGTTCATGCCTCTCTACCGTCGGCTCTCGCCCTGCACGATCCGATACCCCTTCCCGCCGGCCAGCCCGCGGAACGTCTCCTTCTCGCCGTTGGGCCAGAGCACGGTCACGTCGGCGGTGGTGGCGTCGCCGATTCCGAGGTGCTGTTCCTTCGGGTGGACGGAGAGATAGCCGGTGGTGCTGAAGACTTCGCGCCACATGCCTTTCGACTTGGGCGTGTCGACGAGAAGCTGCGCGCCGATGGCGTCGCGGGTCACGCCTTTCGACGGATCACCGACCAGGCGGATCTTGATCCAGTGGTTGCCGTTGGCCTGGGCGTTGTTGCGGTAGACCACGGCGGGGGCGTTGAAGTTGTTGAGGACCATGTCGAGATCGCCGTCGCCATCGGCATCGAGGTAGGCCACGCTGCGGGAGTTGCCGAGGAGATCGGCGCCGCTCTTCGGCGAATCGTCTTCGAGCATGCCGTTGCGGTTGACGAAGAAGACGTTCTGCTCCTTCTCCGCCACCGGCATGACCACGTTGCGTTGCGCGCCGGCCGTATCCGTAAAGTACGGATTGATGCTGGAGTACACCGCGTATTCGTTCATGCCGTTCACGACGTAGAGATCGTCATCGCCGTCATTGTCGTAATCGAAAAAGTCGGCGTCCCAGGCCCAGCCGGTGGAGCGGTAGCCGCGGCCGATGGCCTTCGACTGTTCGTAGCCTTCCAGTGCGCCGTCCGTCTTCGCCTTCGACATCCAGAAATCGTTCGCCTCCACCACGCGCATGTTGGCCATCTTGGCGGGATTGAACTTCATGCGGGTGCGCGTGTCGGGCAGGACGTACTTTTCGTCCTTGTCCATCGTCACGATGTTGGAGATGTAGACGTCGGGGTGGCCGTCGCGATTGAGGTCGGTGATGCCGACGTTCATGGTGTAGCTCGGCTTGTCGGTACCGATCTTCGACGACACGTCCTCGAACTTGCCGTTGCCGAGGTTGCGGTACCAGGCGTTCACGCCGAAATCGTTCCCGCAGATCAGGTCCTCGGCGCCATCACCGTCGAAATCGAGATGCCCGATGGACTGCGCCCAGCCGTTGTTGTCGACGCCACTTCCGGCGGTGACGTCCTCGAACTGGAAGTTGCCTTTGTTGCGGTAGAGGCGGTCCGGCAGGGCGTTGGCGTTGCGGCGGGAGAGCGTGGGGAGCTCGCCTTTGAGGTAGTCGCCGAAGTAGCCGATGTAGAGATCGAGCAGGCCGTCCTTGTCGAAATCGAGGGCGGTGGCGGGGCCGCCGACCAGGCCCTTGCCGCCGAGGCCGGAGCGGTCCGTGACGTCCTCGAAATGCGCGCTGCCGGTGTTGCGGTAGAGGCGGTGCGCGTCGTCGACGTAGGTGATCAGCACGTCCTGGAGGCCGTCGTTATCGAAGTCGGCGATGATGGGCTGGCGCGGCTCGCCGGGGCGGCCGTCGCTGCGTTTCCAGCCGAGCCCCGCGGCTTCGGTGGCGTCGGTGAAGCGGCCCTTGCCGTCGTTGAGGTACAGGGCATTGCGCGCGCCGCCGAGGAGCAGGATGTCGACGTCGCCATCATTGTCGATGTCCTCGGCGGCCACGCCGGAGCCGCCGAAGGTGGGCGGGACGGCCAGGCGCACCGTGCCGCCTTCCATGACGGTGTAGCCGCGGATGAAGCGGGCCAGCCAGTCGGAGAGGCGGTGCTCGAAGGAGATGCCGCTCTCCGTGGTGACGTCGGTGAAGTACTTGCCGGCGGCCGGTTTCGCGGTGATCGGCGCGGAGGCGATCCTGCTTGTGGTCTGCTTCGCCGGCGGCACGGCAGCGTGCTTGTCGAGGAGGGTCTGGATCTTCTCGAGCGAGCGCTGGAGGTGCGCCACTTCGAGGCGGTCGACGCCGTCGGCGGTGGCCATCTGGCCGGCCACGCGCAGAACGAGCACGCCGCACTGCGCGGCGCCTTCCACGAGGAGCTCGGCGGCGAAGGGGTCGGGCTCGAGCGTGCCTTTGTACTTGGGATCGTTCAGCGCTTCATCGAGGTAGAGCCAGTGGATGCCGGAGTCGCGGAAGGAGTCGAGGTCGTACGCCTCGATGACGACCTGCTCGCTCTTCGGCAGGCGCGGGAAGTAGATGATGTCTTCGTACCGGTTGGCCTCGTGGGGCTGGAAATGCTGGAGGGCGTCGTGGACGTCGGTGACGCGGATCAGCGGATGTCCCGCGGCCCTGGCGCGCTTGTCGGCGTCGAGGAGGACGTCGTTGGTCCAGGCCACCATGACGGCGTTGAACTGGTCGCGGAAGATTTTGCCTTCTTCGGGATCGGACGGCCACATGTGCCGCGCGTAGTAGACCTGCAGGTTGCGCAGGAAGACGGGCATGGAGAGCTGGTTGTAGGCCTCGAAGGCGGCCAGCTTTTCTTTGACGATGGCCTTGATGGTGGCGAACTTCTCCCGTGCCGGTGCGGCCGTTTTCACGGCGACCTCGGCGGGCTTGGCATCGATGTGAACCACGCCCTTCCACGCGGCACGAAGGAGCTCGGGAGTGATGCGCTCGCGGTTCGCGACGCGGGAGGCGGCGTCGGCGTGCTGCAGCGCGGCAAGGGTGGTCAGGTCGACGGCTTCCTTGAAGAGCTCGACCGCATCGGCGGTGAGCGGCAGGAGCTGCATGGAGGAGTCGAGAAGCGCGTCCTGCTGGACGGCCAGGACCGCGCGCAGGGCGTAGGCCACGCTGCCGTACTGCCGCTTGTCGCGCGCGGTGATGGTGGTGTCGGGCTGGACGAGCCAGTCACCGTCGGGCTTGGCGACGTACGGAACGGCGGCCTGGATGAGGGGACGCAGGGTGTCGGGATCGATGTCGCTTCGTCCGGCGGCCCGCGCGGCGTTCGAGGCTTTGGTCCAGAGGTCCCGGATCATGGCCTTCTGCAATGCCACTTTGTCGAAGCGGGTCTGCGCCTCGAGCGGCGTGCCGTAGATGAAGTCTTCCAGCCGGCTGGCGGTGGCGTAGCACTTCGGATCGCGCACTTTTTCGAGCTCGCCAATCTCGTCCACGATGGTCGGGACCTGGGCGCGAAGGATCGCGGGAGCAAGCAGAAGCGACACCACGAGCAGCAGTGCGTTACGGGCCATGGGACTCTCCTTAGCGGACTGAGGAGAGTTTAGCGCAGGGGGGTGTCAGTTGGCGGTTGGGGGGTTGGCGGTTGGCCCCGTTGTCATCCCGAGCGTAGCGAGGG
Source organism: Acidobacteriota bacterium (assembly GCA_034665665.1). Classification (GTDB taxonomy): domain Bacteria; phylum Acidobacteriota; class Thermoanaerobaculia; order Gp7-AA8; family Gp7-AA8; genus DASWOB01. The sequence goes on along the minus strand of JAXDJK010000124.1, from coordinate 364 downwards.
ACCTGTGCGGGTGGGGCACGATGCTTGTGGCGCGTGCCTCGCGCCCCACCAACCGGGGAACCGTCAACCGCCAACTGCCAACCGGTCAAGGATTCCACTTCTGATTCGGCTCGCCCTTCTCCCATGGTTTGTAATTGAGGGAGAAGACGATGCGGCGGGCGATGGAGGGGTGGGTGTAGCGCCAGAACTCGATGAAGGGATGGGGGCTGGGGTCCTGTTTGGAGCCTTCGGCGAGCTTGACGAAGGCGGAGGCGAGGGCTTCGTTGTCGTGGGTCAGTTCGAGGGCGAAGATGTCGGCGTCGTGCTCCATGCTTCGGGAGTACGAGGCGAGGACGGGTGACAGGACGAAGGAGATCACGCCGAT
>JAXDJK010000123.1:0-5726 GCA_034665665.1 Acidobacteriota bacterium | reverse complement strand
AGGAACCCGAGGAACCCCGAGGAACCGCTCCTCCGGGGTCACGCCGTGCGGCGCAGGTAACCATCGACATTCCACGTCACGTTCCGGCCGTAGTAGTCGCAAAGCGTGCGGTCGACCTCGTAGCGGTCGCCGGCACGCGAGAGAAATTCATGGATCGCGCGGAGCGGGCCGCCGTCGTACGCCTCGCCGGCGCGCATGGCGGTGAGGATGCCGTCCTCGATCACGATGTACTCACCGGGACGCAGCCAGCGATCGAAGAACTCGAGCACCGCGGCGGTGGTGCCGGCCAGGTGACTCGAATCTTCGACGACCAGGAGAGGCCGTGCCAGCGACTCCATCACCGCCGGGGTGAGCACGTCCTCGAGCCGCTGCGCGTCGCCGCGGCGAAAGGTCACCCGCGGATCCGACACACCTTCGGGAGGCTCGAGATCGATCGACCAGACCTGCATGCCGGGACGCTGGTCCGCGAACCAGAGCGCGCTGCCGCCCGCGTGCGTTCCGATCTCGATCAGCGTCTGCGGCTGCGCGCGCTCCAGCAGCATCGTGTAGAGCGCGAGGTCGAACGGATTCTTCAGCATCGGAATGCCGCGGTAGCGGTAGTTCATCGTGCCGTGCTGAATCTTCATCAGCAGCTCGTACGGGAGGTCGGTCACGTGGCCGCCATCATCTCGAGGAAATGAGCTTTCGCTGAGACCAGCAGCTCCCGCCGCTTTCCTTCGAAGCGAGCCGCGGCCCGGTCCATCAGCGTGCACCGCTCTTCGACGCTCAGGCTCTCCACGCTGTGGCGCCGCAGCACCGAGGGCGGAATGGCCTTCGTGTTCAGGAACACGGCCGAGTTCACCTCGGTATCGCAGACGTACTCGAAGTAGTCGGCGTACAGCTCCATCGTCACGTGCAGCCAGGCCACCCAGTGGTGGTAGAGATAGTCCTGCTGCACGATCAGCGAGCGGCCGGGGATGAGATGCGGGAAGAACTGCCAGGTCACCCAGTCGGAGACCGTCCAGTGCTTGGCCACGTCGATGAACAGGATCTCGATCGGGCCGCCCGTCCATGTTTGCCCGGTGATATCGCCCGCGTGCACCTCGACTACGTCTGTGTAGGGCGCAATATTGGCGTCGAACTGCGCGCGAAAACTCGTCCCGGCCGCGACCTCCGCGGGGAAGTAGATGCCGCGCGTCCAGTCCTCGACTTCGAAGCGGTCGTACGAGTGAATCGGCTTGCCCTCGCGGCGATGTCTCCATGCGCGATTCCGTCGCACGCCTTCCGCCAGCGCCACGGTCGAGCCGCCGAGGAACGAGCCCGCGTCGACGATTGCCCCGTCGCCGCGGTAGACGTCCTCCGCCATGTGATTCAACAGGCGCAGCTCGTCCGGCAGGAGCATCGTCGGCACGTTCGTGCAGGCCACCGGCAGCGGCTGCCGGCGCCACTTCGTCCCGAGGACCGCTCCTTCGATGGAATGCGGAACGCGAAACACGGCCTGCACGGTGTTGGCGTTCTTCAGCACCTTCGGATCGGTGCGGGAGCGGAAACGGGTGAGCAGGAACGCGAGGGTCCAGGCCACGCTTTTGCGCAGCGTGCCCCCTTTTTCCTGCGCGTACTCCCAGATGATCCAGCCGAGCGTCTGCCCGATCGAGTGCACCGGCAGCAATTCGAGTAGATCCAGGCCGGCATTGCGTCCCAGTTGCGCCAGCCCGTCGACTGTGTAGCGGCGGTAGTCGCCGGGGGAGGCGTGATACGGCTGCAGGAACGGCACGGTCGCGACGATGTGGCCGCCTTTGCGCACGACCCGCGCGAGCTCCGCCATGGCGCGCTCGGCGTCGACCACATGTTCGAGCACGGCGTTGCAGAGCGCCGAGTCGAAGCTGCCATCTTCGAACGGCATCGACTCCAGCGGCCCGAGGATCACCTCCGGATCGACCGAAGCGATGTCGTAGCGCGTCAGTTTCGTCATGCCATGGCCGCGAAGCCATGCGGTGATGTCGCGCGTGCCGCAGCCGGCGTTCAGCATGTGTCCCGAGAGGTAATGCGCGACCGGCTGCAACTCCTGTTCGAGCGGCTGAAAGTGAATGGGGTCCGGCAGCCTCACCGCGAGACCTCGGCGGGATCGAGCGCGTGCAGGCCTAGCAGGCGGCCGTCGCGGGACGTGGCCTCGGCGGCGCGGGCACGCGCCAGTTGCCCGAGGCGGCGACGTCGCTCCGGATCGCGTGCGAGTGCCACCACCGCCTCCCGGATCGCCGCGGGATTACGCGGGTCGACCACGATTCCGGCATCACCGACCAGGCGGCCGTTGCCGCCCACGTTGGTGACGATGCAGGGGAGGCCGCAGAGCATGGCCTCGCCGAGCGCGAGCGAGAGTCCTTCGCCAAAGGCGGAGGGGAGCAGAAAGATGTCGGCGGTGCTGAGCACGCGCACCACGTCGTCACGCCAGCCGAGCCGGATCAGTCCGGGTTGCGGCGGCAGCGAAGCAGTCTCGGGGCCGGCGGCCAGCGTCACTACGCCCGGCAGATCGCGCACGGCCTCGCAGACCGTCGGCCAGTCTTTCTGCGGATCGACGCGCGCCACCACCGCCACCACCACCGCCTCCGGCGGAATGCCGAGCTCCGCGCGCATCGACGCGCGCTCCAGTGCGTCGTGCTGGAAGGCGTTCGCGTCGATCGAGTTCGAGATCACCACCGCGCGCCGCTCGCGAAAGCCGATGGTGCGGTGGTGGTCGCGCACTTCCTCGCCGTTGTACGCGACGCCGTCGACGCGCCGCGAGAGGAGGGCATTGAGGCGGAGCACCACGCGGAACCGCAGCTTCAGCTTGCGCGGGCTGAGATCGGTGCCGAACGCGGCCCAGAACACCCGCGCGTCACTGCGGGCGAGAAAGTGCGCCACGACCACCAGCAGGTTCGTGAAGTAATCCCAGCCGTGCACGATCTCCGGCCGCTGCTCGCGGATCAGGCGGGCCAGACGGAACACGCCGACGAGAGCGTGGTGGTAACGCGTCATGTGCAGGTCGATCACCTCGACGCCCGCTTCCTCGAGCACGCTCCGGAAGACACCGCCGGGGCGCAGCGTGACCACCCGTACGCGTTCCGGCGCGTGCTGCTGCAGGATCACGTTGGTCAGCAGGCGCTCCGCGCCGCCGCCGTCGAGGGTATAGGTGACGTACATCGTTGGGGGAATGGGGGCGGGCATAGTGAGACGGGGCGATTATGGCACGTGGCGGATGACCGCGGAGACATCGGCGAGCCCGATGTAGTGCCGCGGCGTCGAGACCGTCAGGTGCAGCACGTGGACGCGTGCATCGAGGACATTAACGGTGCCGTCCACGGTCTCGAAAGCGGACACGTCGATGAAGACGTCGCCGACGCCGAGATCGAGCCGGAACAGCACCTCGATGCGGCGCCGCTCGCCGGCCAGGGCCGGAACCGGTGTCACGCCGAGCATGCCGGTGGTGGTCATGTAGATGCGCGTGCCTTCCTTGGTGGAGCAGGCGAAGCCGAATTGCGGCGCCTCGATGTCGCGTGTGAACTCGACGTCGAGCACCAGCCGGGCCGCATCGTTCGCGTCGAACGCGGTGGTCTCCTGCAGGCCGTTCCGGTACGCCGCCACCTTCGCGATCGAGGCGCCTCCGTGGCCGTAGCGGTATTCGCCGTTGATATCCGCGCCGTCCTGCAGCTCCGGCGCGGTGAAGAAGAGCTGGTAGTAACGGTCGATGCCCCGTCCCGGGTCGCCATCGAACGCCAGCCGGCCGTGGTCGAGCACGAGCACTCGATCGCAGAGCGCCGTGACGGCGTGCATCACGTGCGTGACCAGGAGAATGGTCGTGCCGCCCTCGCGCAGCTCGCGCAGGCGCTGGTAGCACTTCTGCTGAAAGCGCGCGTCGCCGACGGCCAGCACTTCGTCGATCAGCAGGATGTCCGGATCCTCCGCGGTGGCACAGGCGAACGCGAGCCGGAGAAACATGCCGGACGAGTAGGTGCGCACCGGACGATCGAAGAACTCGCCGAGCTCGGCAAACTCTTCGACGGCGCGCTCGCGAGCGAGTGGATCGCCGGCGTCGCGCGTGATCAGCCGATGATAGAAGCGCGCATTCTCGCGGCCGGAGAGCTCGGGCAGGAAGCTCCCGCCGAGGTCGAGCAACGCCGTGACGCGGCCATGCACCTCGACTGTGCCCGAGGACGGCTCCAGCAGCCCCGCCACGAGATGCAACAGCGTCGACTTGCCGACGCCGTTCGCGCCGATGATGGCGACGCTCTCCCCACGGCCCACGGAGAAGCTGACGTCCTCCAGCACCGGCACCGCCGCATGATGGCGCCGCCCAAACGGCCAGAAGATATCGAACAGCCGATGCAGCGGTGAGGCGTAATGGCGGAAGCCTTTGCGCACGTGCGCGAACCGCAAAGCCAGTTCCTCGGAGTTCCTCGGTTCCTCGGAGTTCCTCGGCGAACGCGGCATACCCGAGGAACTCCGAGGAACTCCGAGGAACTCCGAGGAACCGTCGTCGCTCATCGCCGCATCCACTTGCGCAGCCGTCTGCGGCCCCAGAAGGCGGCGCGTACGGCGAAGCTGAAGCCGTGGTCGATGGCGGCGAGGGCCATCGGCCGCATCCATCCGACGGGCGAGCGTCCGGTAGAGGCTTCGTAGCCGGCGGCGAGGATGTAGTAGCGATCGTTCGCGGAGGTCTCGCCGTATGGCGCGATGCGGGCGGGGAGCGAGCTGCGGGCGGCGATGGCCACAGACTCCGGCCGCTCCACGATCGGTTCGGGATAGGGCCAGAGGCGGTCGCTGCGGGTCACGCAAAAGTCGGCCAGGCCGAGAAACGGGGACTCGGTGGCGAGGGTGCGGCCGTCCATGGCCCGTCGCAGCATCGCGCGCGTCACCACGATTGCGCCACCGGCGGTGACGCCGTCGAGGAGACCGAATGTCACGCTGCCGCCCAGCGACGGGACGATCCGTGTGCCGAGGCTGCCGGTGGTGCGGCCGGCGGGCACGAGCCCGTCCACGCGCGCTCGCCCGAGCGCTTCGAGCATCTTCCGGAATGCGTCGGGCAGCACGGCCACGCCGGAGTGGATCAGCAGGACGACATCCTGTGCGATCGCGCCCAGCTCGTCTTCGATTGCTTTGGTCTCGGCGGAGAGGAGGTCGATGTTCTCGTACGGCAGCGTTTCGCCGCCGCGATTGAGGATGATGATGCGATGGATCTGGGGGCACGCCCACAGCGACTCCAGCGTGCGCGCGAGCTGGCCGCCGGCGGGATGGTCGATGATGGCCACCACCGTCGCAGGAGCCCGCTCGTCGGCTTCGACGGCGGCCGGAAGCAGCTCCCGCCAGTGCGCGTGCATCTCCGTCCAGCTCCGGCGCGTCTCCTCGGGAGCAACGGCCGGCCGCGCGATCCATCCGCCATGCTCGAGCGCGTCTTCGAGCGCCTTCCGCAGCGCCTCGGCTGCGTACTCGAAGAGCACGCGATCGCGATCGCCCTTTTCGACGAGCTCCGGGATTCCGCCCGTGCGCGCCGCCAGAAAGGGGACACCGGCCGCGAGCGCCTCGTAGATCGTGCAAGGGGAGTTGTCGAACGGGGAGGGCATGACCGCGAGCTTGTCGCCGCTCCGCAGGTACTGCAGCGCCTCCGGTTGTCCGAAGTCGGTGAGTGTCTTCACCGGAAACTGCCACGTCGCGGCGCGTTTGCCGATGTATTCGAGGCTGGGCATGCCGGCGCAGAGCTCCGCCTTGCCGAGGAA